>NZ_JAWRXV010000476.1:0-312 GCF_046534875.1 Paraburkholderia sp. SIMBA_054
GCTCACAGCCAGCAACGCGGGGAACGAGTCTTTGTTCTGGCGTTTTTCAACGACGCACAAGTGGCGTTCCGGCACGAACGTGTAGAGCTCGTCGTTATGACGCAGCATCTTGCGCGGCTTGCCGTCGAGGCTTTCAAGTTGCTCGAATTCGCCGTCGGCACGGGTCGCGTAATGGGCGATGCGCGACGTTTGAACGAAGTTGCCGCGCTGATAAACGAACGCGCCCTCGTAGTTCTGCTGCTGCGCGGCCTGGTGAATGCGATCGAGGAGATCGGCGGCCGTGCGGCGGGCGACGAGCGGATCGTCGGTTTG
>NZ_JAWRXV010000477.1:0-312 GCF_046534875.1 Paraburkholderia sp. SIMBA_054
TATCCTCACGTTGGCTTTCGTCAGCCTCGGTGTGCCGCAAACAATTGGTGCTTATGCCGAAGCAACGACGCTGGAAGGCGCTAGACAGGTGATCGCGCTTGGGCCGGTTGCCTCGCAGCTCGCCATCAAGATGCTCGGCACCAATGGCGGCGGTTTCTTCAATGCCAATTCCGCGCATCCTTTTGAAAACCCGGATGCCATCTCCAACATGATCCAGATGGTTGCGATCTTCGCAATCGGAGCTTCGCTCACCAACGTCTTCGGGCGAATGGTCGGCAACGAACGTCAGGGTTGGGCAATCTTTGCTGCGAT
>NZ_JAWRXV010000478.1:0-311 GCF_046534875.1 Paraburkholderia sp. SIMBA_054
TTTGCCACCTGGGCGGCAGTGGAATATCCGGCACGGCACGCTGCAACGCGGGGGCTTGAAGCGGGTGATGCGCCTCTCGGAGCGTTGGCAACGTACATGGGTCACGTGATTGCCGTGTGAAGCGTAAGACCCTTTGAGGGCCCTCAGGCAAATACAGGAACTGGCGGTCTTAGCCGCTTTCTTTTGCCTACTTTTCTTTGCGGCGGCAAAGAAAAGTAGGTGCCGCCCCGCACAGCAATGCTCTCAACTTAAGCCTCAAAAGCGCTTGTATACGAGACGTCGCCCCTGTAAACTTGGTCGCATAACTCACT
>NZ_JAWRXV010000479.1:0-311 GCF_046534875.1 Paraburkholderia sp. SIMBA_054
GCTTCGGCACGGCCAGATGGGTATCAGTTTCCTTGTTGAAAACTACCCGGTTTATGGCGACAGCTCCGTAGGATTTCTGACACACACACTGGATTAGTCGGATGTTGTATAGCTGACCATGCTCAATTGCGATATAGAAGCGCCGGGAGCAATCTCCGAGACAGGCGCTGCGAAAGCAGTTTCGCACAGTGAGTATCGAGTTGATGCTTAATATTTACAAAGCCAGTACAAGCAGGCCTGAACCGAGAGTAATATGGGAACGAAAGATACTGAAAGCATCGCTCTACGGCCACTGATCGCTTTGGCTAGTG
>NZ_JAWRXV010000480.1:0-311 GCF_046534875.1 Paraburkholderia sp. SIMBA_054
TGCGCGAAACGGCCATCGTGCTGACGCTTCTCAATCACCCACGGCTGATTGAAGAAGATTTCGAGACGCTGGCGGCACTCGATCTGGGACATGAGGCACTCAAGTCGCTGCATCTGGCCATGCTGGATGTGCTGGCTGCCGGCCATATGGAAGATGGTCACGCCATGCGGCACGCACTGGTCAATGCCGGTCATGGCGAGCAGATTGAAATGCTCGAACTCGTGGTGAAGGGTGCGAAACTCTGGACTGCGACGGCTCTGGCCGCAGAAGACGACGCGCGCGAAGCCCTTCGTCAGGCGCTTCACTTGCAT
>NZ_JAWRXV010000481.1:0-310 GCF_046534875.1 Paraburkholderia sp. SIMBA_054
AGCGACCAGGCTGTCTACAACTGGGCTCACGCGTGGCGTATTGGAGGCGTTTGCGCGCTCATGGGCGGTCACAACGGTGGTCGGCCGCGTGCACTTTCCGATGACGTGGTCGCTATCGCGCTGGAGATTGCGCGGGCAGAGCCACTTACCCTGGTCCAGATAGCTCGACGCGTTGAGCAGGCACAGGCCCAGGCGCTGCCCTGCAAGATAGAAACGCTGGGTGAAGCCCTCAAGCGTGCGGGCTTCACTTTCAAGCGCAACCGCTTCTCGCTGAAAAAAAGCGCAATGAACGGGAGTTCGAGATGAAACA
>NZ_JAWRXV010000482.1:0-310 GCF_046534875.1 Paraburkholderia sp. SIMBA_054
CTTCTTCGCCGACAGGGCGCGGATGGTGGCCTCGTCCAGGCCGGGCGGGAGCGAATCGGATTCGATCTCGGTGACGAAGCCGGCGTCGTAGCGACGGCCCAGCCGTTCCAGGATCTCGGCGTTCTGCGGGGTTGCGGTTTCTTCGGTGGCCATGGGGGCTGCCTACGCTCAGGAACTGGCGAGGTCGGCGGCGATCAGGCGTCGCCGGCCGTCGCCGGTGGTGGAAAGGGGATGCAGCATCTGCGCCAGGGTGACGCCGCGCAGGGTGTCGGCGACGACATCGTTGATCAGCCGCCAGTTCGAGCGCACG
>NZ_JAWRXV010000070.1:0-54084 GCF_046534875.1 Paraburkholderia sp. SIMBA_054
GCGGCGGCAAAGAAAAGTAGGTGCCGCCCCGCACAGGGGCGACGCTTGAAGCAAGCTAACAAATCGCGGATGCCAGCACAAAATCAAACCTCGCAAACCAGCGCAGAAACAAATCCCACGAGACCACTACTCAACGAACGTCATCTTTCCCAAGGCGCCGCCCTGTCATCGCCATGACAGTTGTACTGCGCCAGCGCCTGCTTAACAATCTCACGCGCAATCGCGCCTTCATCGGCGAGTGCCTTCAATGCCGCAATCGCAATCGACGCGCGATCCACTTCGAAGAACGCCCGCAGTGCCGCGCGCGTATCGCTGCGCCCAAAGCCATCGGTGCCGAGGGTCACGTAGCGGCGCGGCACGTACGCGCGAATCAATTCGGGCACGGCACGCACGTAGTCGGTTGCGGCAATCACCGGACCACGCGATGCGGCGAGCGCAGAGGTCACATACGGCGTCGCGGTTTCGTCATCGCTGAACAGGCGCTCCGCGCGCTCCGATGCGATGCCATCGCGATGCAACTCGGTGAAACTCGTCACGCTCCACACGGCGGCGTCAATGTTCCAGTCGTCCTTCAACATGCGCGCGGCCGCCTGCACTTCGCCGAGTATCGCGCCCGAGCCCAGCAATTGGACCTGCGCGGTCTCCAGCGAAGGAACATCAAGCGGATACATACCCTTCAACACGCCTTCGCGCACGCTGTCGACGAACGCTGCAGGCAATGACGGCTGCGCGTAGTTCTCGTTCGTGACGGTCAGGTAATAGAACACATCGCGCTGTCGCCCGATCATCTCTTGCATGCCTTCGTCGACGATCATCGCCACTTCATAGGCAAACGCGGGGTCGTACGCCCGGCAGTTCGGCACCGTCGATGCCGCGAGATGGCTCGTGCCGTCCTGATGCTGCAATCCCTCGCCGCCGAGCGTCGTCTTGCCCGCCGTCGCGCCGATCAGGAAGCCTCGCGCGCGCTGGTCGGCTGCGGCCCAGATCAGATCGCCGATACGCTGGAAGCCAAACATCGAGTAGTAGATATAGAACGGCAGCATGGGCAGATCGTGCACGCTGTACGACGTCGCCGCCGCAATCCACGACGACACTGCGCCCGCCTCCGAGATGCCCTCTTCGAGAATCTGCCCGCCCGTGTCTTCGCGGTAGTAGAGCATCGAGCCCATATCTTCCGGCTCGTACAACTGGCCGAGCGGCGAATAGATGCCGACCTGGCGGAACAGGTTGGCCATGCCGAAGGTGCGCGCCTCGTCGGCGACGACGGGCACGACGCGCGGCCCAAGCGACGCATCCTTCAACAGGCTGCCGAGCATCCGCACGATCGCCATCGTCGTCGACATCTCCTTGCCGTTCGCGTCCAGCGCGAATTGCCCCCAGGAAGACATCGCAGGCACGGTCGGTGTCTGCGATGCCGCTTTCCGCCTTCTGGGCAGATAGCCTCCCAAGGCAGCCCGGCGTGCATGCAGGTACTGCATTTCCGGGCTGTTTTCCGCTGGCTTGTAGAACTTGAGCTGCTCGACGTCGCTATCGGACAAAGGCAGGCGAAAGCGATCTCGGAACGCCTTCAACTGCTCGACGTCGAGCTTCTTCTGCTGGTGCGTCGTCATGCGCCCCTGGCCAATCGCGCCCATGCCGAAGCCCTTCATCGTCTTCGCGAGAATCACCGTGGGCTGGCCGCTGTGCTTCAACGCACGGTCATACGCAGCATGCAGCTTGCGCACGTCGTGGCCGCCGCGCCGCAAGCGGTCGATATCGTCGTTGCTCAGATGCGCGGCGAGCGCGGCCAGCTCCGGGTTCTGCCCGAAGAAGCGCTCGCGGTTGTAGGCGCCGTCGTTGGCCGAGAAGGTCTGGAACTGGCCGTCCACCGTGTGCGCGAAGGCGCGCAGCAAGGCGCCCGTGCGATCGCGCGCAAAGAGGGCATCCCAGTCCGAGCCCCATACGACCTTGATGACGTTCCAGCCCGCGCCCGTGAACTGCGCTTCGAGTTCGTCGATGATGCGGCCGTTGCTGCGCACCGGGCCGTCGAGCCGCTGCAGATTGCAGTTGATCACGAACACAAGGTTGTCGAGCCCTTCGCGCGCCGCCAGCGACAAGGCGCCGATCGATTCCGGCTCGTCCATCTCGCCGTCGCCGAAAAAGCCCCACACCTTGCGGCCTTCCGTCTTTTGCAGGCCGCGGTTTTGCAGGTAGCGCATGAAGCGCGCCTGGTAAATCGAGTTGATGGGACCGATGCCCATCGAGCCCGTCGGGAACTGCCAGAAGTCCGGCATCAGCCACGGATGCGGATACGAACACAGGCCCGGCCCCGCGATCTCGCGGCGGTAGTGTTCGAGATGCGTCTCGTCGAGAAAGCCTTCAAGAAAGGCGCGCGCATACACACCCGGCGACGAATGCGGCTGGAAGTAGACGAGATCGCCGCCGTGCGACTCATTCGCGGCGCGGAAAAAATGATTGAAGCCGACTTCGAACAGATCGGCCGCCGACGCATAGCTGGCGATATGGCCGCCCAGTTCGCCATACGCGCGATTGGCCCGCACCACCATCGCGAGCGCGTTCCAGCGCAATGCAGCGGCGAGCTTTTCCTCAGTGTCGAGGTCGCCCGGATACGGTGACTGCTGATCGACGGGAATCGTATTCGCGTACGGCGTGACGTTCGCGCGCGCCGTCGCGACGCCGTTGCCCAGCGCATGCGCGGCCAGCCGGTCGAACAGGTACTGCGCGCGTTCGAGGCCGACGTGCTGGACGACGCCATCGAGCGCAGCCAGCCATTCGGCCGTCTCCTGCGGATCGCTGTCGATGCGAGCTTGAGTGAGGGCAAGAACGGGGCGGGCACCGCTCGATAAATCCGTCATGGCACAACTCCGGCTGAAAAACGTACGTGAAAACGACTCGGAAACGTGCAATCAGCTTACCCATGCATCCGCAAAATGTGCGTCTCTTTTGCTTGCGTCAGCGCTTTCAGATAGTGTATTTATTCTGGTAAATCGACCTTACGCGGAATATTTACACCATGAGCTCAGACGCAAAACCGGCCGCACGACGGCTGGACCGCATCGACATCGCGATCCTGCAGCAACTTCAGCAGAACGCGCGCATCACCAACGCGGAACTGGCGCGCGCCGTCAACCTGTCGCCGACGCCCTGCTTCAACCGCGTGCGCGCGCTCGAAAAGCTGGGCCTGTTCCGTCAACAGGTCACGCTGCTCGACGCCGGGGCGCTCGGCCTGCGCATCAACGTGTTCATTCAGGTGAGCCTCGAAAAGCAGGTCGAAGACGCGCTGCGCCGCTTCGAGCAGGAAGTCGGCGAACGCCCCGAGGTGATGGAGTGCTACCTGATGACGGGCGACGCCGACTATCTGCTGCGCGTCGTCGTGCCCGATATGCAGAGCCTGGAACGGTTCATCGTGCAGTGGCTGACGAAGATTCCCGGCGTGTCGAATATCCGCTCGAGCTTCGCGCTCAAGCAGGTGCGCTACAAGACGGCGTTGCCGCTGCCCGTCGCGGGCCTGACGCTGTCGACGGAGGATGACGCGCCGCGTGAGTGGGCGTGATCTGGACCACCCGCGCGCCGGATTGATTAGCGCGGCGGCGTCACGCGCTCGCGCAACTCGCGCCGGATGACCTTGCCTGTCGGCGTCATCGGCAACGCGTCGACGAAATGGATCGCGCGCGGATACTCGTGCGCGGCGAGATGCGTCTTCACGTGCTCCTGCAGCGTCTGCACGAGCGCGTCGCTCGGCTGATAGCCGGGGTTCAGCACGACGAACGCGGTGACGATCTCCGTGCGCTGCGCATCGGGCGCACCGACCACGGCCGCCATCCGCACGGCGGGATGACGCAGCAGACAGTCTTCGATCGGCGCGGGACCGATCCGGTAACCGGCGCTCGTGATCACGTCGTCGTCGCGGCCAACGAAGCGGATAAAGCCGTCCCCGTCCATCAGCCCCATGTCACCCGTCAGCAGCCAGTCGCCACGAAACTTGTCGCGCGTGGCGGATTCATTGCGCCAGTAGCCGAGGAACATCACCGGGTCCGGCGCGTGGATCGCGATGTTGCCAGGCTCGCCGCGCGGCACCGTGTGCCCCGTGTCATCGACGATCGCCACGCGATGGCCCGGCACCACCTTGCCGATCGAACCGAAGCATGGCTCGAACAACGTCGCGCATGACGCCACGACCACATTGCACTCCGTCTGCCCGTAGAACTCGTTGATCGTCACGCCAAGCGCGCGCCGTCCCCATTCGATCAGCTCCGCGCCAAGCGATTCGCCGCCGCTCGCCACCGCGCGCAGCGACAGTGCCCAGCGCTCGGGATGTTCGACGGTGCGCATCATCTTCAGCGCCGTCGGCGGCAGGAACGCATGCGTGACGGCATGACGCTGCATCAGGTCGAACGCGGCCTCGCCGTCGAACTTCTCGAAGCGCCGCGCCAGCACGGCGACGCCGTGATGCCACGACGGCAGCAGCACATCGAACAGCCCGCCGATCCACGCCCAGTCGGCGGGCGTCCACATCAGGCGCGCGTCGTTCGGGAAGAACGCTTGCGGCATCTCCACGCCGGGCAGATGGCCGAGCAGCACGCGATGCGCATGCAGCGCACCCTTTGGCTTGCCCGTCGTGCCGGACGTGTAGATGATGACGGCAGGATCGTTGGCGGAGGTCGGCTCCGCGTCGAAGGCGGCGGGCGATTCGTTCAACGCCGACCAGAACGATTCGACCTGCAAGGCGGTATCCGCATGGTCGGTGTCGACGCAGAAGATCGAACGCAATTCAGGCAGGCTCGAACGGACCGAGGCGATTTTCTGTGCGCCGCCGAGGTCTGTGACGAGCGCGACGGCGCCGCTGTCGGACAAACGGTACTGCAGCGCGTCGGGACCGAACAGCGCGAAGAGCGGCACGGCGATCGCGCCGCATTTGTACACGGCGAGATGCGCGAGCGCCGTCTCCACCGATTGCGCGAGAAAGATGCCGACACGATCGCCCTTCTTCACGCCGCTTCTGCGCAGCGCGTTGGCGAAACGGTCGGACAATGACTTGAGTTCGTCGAAGGTGTAGCGCGTTGCTTGCCCGTCGCGCGTTTCGCAGATCAACGCAAGACGGCCGCTGCCGTCGGCCCATTTGTCGCAAGCATCGACGCCGATGTTGTACTGCGGCGGAATGCGCCATTCAAACGCGGCGACGAGGGCGTCGTAGCTGTCAGCGGCGGGAAGCATCCGTTGTCTCCTAAGTATTGGGCACGCGCCCGCTCATGCTACTCCGCAAGCAAAGCCTGCGGCGCGTGCTCGCCTCACTCGACACGTTTCGACGGCTCGTCCTGTTCAGGCTTGTCATGCGTGTGGGGCGGCACGAGCGGCTTGAACATCCGCACGCCGCCGAGGATCACGAGCGCGATCACCGTGCTGAGAATCGCAGTCGCTTCGCGCCCGAGTCCCGCCGCGACGCCGACGCCCGCCGCAAGCCAGAGACTCGCGGCCGTCGTCAGTCCGCGCACTTCCCGCTCCGCGCTGAGCTTGATGATGGCACCCGCGCCGAGAAAGCCGATGCCCGATACCAGGCCCTGCAACACGCGGCTCATGTTGTCCTGCGAAAATCCCGCCTGCAACGGCACGAGCACGAACAGAGCCGAACCCGTCGCGACCAGCATATGCGTGCGCAGGCCCGCGTCGCGCCTCGCCATTTCGCGCTCGAAGCCCAGCGCGCCGCCCAACAGCAACGCGAGTCCAAGGCGTATCACGACTTGCGTGATCGCCTTGACGTCGTCCAGATCCGAGAACTCCCGGGCCACGGTCAACCAGACTTCATGCCACCATCCGCCCATGCCCTCCTCCTCTCGACACGGCAACGCACGCGCTGCGCCCTTACGGGAAAGCATAATGTAATGTCATCGCGTGTCGCCGGATAGCGAGCCCGACACACAGAACCCCGCTAAAGTTTTTTTCAGTTGCCT
Organism: Paraburkholderia sp. SIMBA_054; assembly: GCF_046534875.1. NCBI lineage: Bacteria > Pseudomonadati > Pseudomonadota > Betaproteobacteria > Burkholderiales > Burkholderiaceae > Paraburkholderia > Paraburkholderia sp. SIMBA_054. The sequence goes on from NZ_JAWRXV010000070.1 coordinate 5,949, forward strand.
GTTGCGGCCCTCGCCCGCGACAATGCGCCAACCGAGGGAGGACTATGAAGAAGTGCATTCTGCTCGCCGGAATTGGCGTGCTTGCCGCGTGTACCGCGGTATCGGGCGTGGACAGAAAGCAGAACGGCTACCTCTCGATAACGAGTCACGGGCGCTTCAGCCTGATTTCGTGGAATAGCGTCCGCAACGCGGGGATCAAGCATGCAAAGGCGTATTGCCGCGAACAGAACAAGGAATTGCACACCGTCGAGATCCACACGAACGGCGTGCGCGGCGCAGGCACTCAGACTGTCGAAGTGGTGTTCGAGTGCATCTGATGAAATGACGCACGGCGCGCCGTATGGATCGCCGTACGGCTCGCCTTATGGCGCGATGCACGGCGGCGCTCAGTGCGTGCCGGCTTCGTCCGCGACCGTGTCGCCGAAATGGCTCGCGACGAACGCGCGCATCGCCGCGATCAACGGCGATTCGCCGACCTGCTCGATCGTGCTCGCGCCGGCTGGAACCGACCCCGTCCATGCCGCGCGATCGCCCGCCGCGGCCGGCACGAGATGGATTCTCGCCCGTTCGATGATCGGGCCGCATTGCGCCCAGTCCGTGGACGGCGCGAACGCAGCTTCGAGCGCGCCAGCGGGATCGCCGTCGCAGGCGGGCTCCTCGATCCAGCAGAAGCCGTCGTCGACGCGTGGCATCGGCAGATTGTCCGCTCGGGCGACCCAGTAATCGAGTAACGCGCCTTCCAGCTCTGAAACTCTCATCTCTGCTCCTCGTGGAGATCGTATGTGCTGAACGCAGTATCGATTGTGCATCAAGTTCGTGTTGCGCTTTGTGACGCCGCAAGATCAGATCGCGGCGACTGACGTCCAACTCAATTGCGGGGCACCATGACGTTCGACTATCGACAGGCAAGTCTGCGCGCAAAACCGTCGCATAAGCGCTCGCATGCGCTGGCGGCCGTGCTGCTCGGCATCGCCGCGATGCAGGCCAATGCCGCCGCTGGCCCGGCGCACAGGGCGGCCACGGCGGACCGGCCGATCATCATCGACGCGCAAGGCGATTCGACGATGTTTGGCTATCAAACGTCGGACGGTTTCAACAAGTCATGGCAAACGCCGGACAATCCGCCCGCCCTGCTTCAGGCTGCGTTGCAGGCCCGCTTCGGCCCGCATGTGATTGTGCAGAACAACGGCGTGCCGGGCGCGACGCTCGTCGATCGCGAGAAAGGCATCAACGGATATAGCCAGCCGTACGCGCAATGGGTAGCGACGTCGCCGGCGCATATCGTGATCGTCAACTTCGCGCTCAACGACGCCGACAATCACGTCAAGGAGCCGCCCTCCGCGTTTCGCGCGCACCTGATGCGCTTCATCGAAGAGTCGCAAGGCGCGGGCCGGATCGTCGTGCTCGAAGAACCGAACCCGGTCGATTATTCCGTGAACAAAAGGATAGTGCCGCGCTATGTCGCTGTCGTCGATGAAATGGCGAAGCATTACCGGCTCGCACTGATCCGGCAGTACGCGTATATCGGTGCGATGCATGACTGGCGATCGTTGTTGATCGACGGCGTGCATCCAACGGATGCGCTGTATCGGCTCAAGGCCGAACGGCAGCGCGAAGTCGTCGAGCCGATCGTCGCGAAGCTGATCGAGTGATCGCATTCGACAAATCTTCTTGTGCTTTGATACGACCACAATAAAAAGCCGTCGAATCGTGTTGAATTCGACGGCTCGATAAACGCGAAGCACGGGATCATCTCCAGTACGCAAACACCCCCAACGCTGCCATCACCGTCAACGCACCACCGATACGCGTTGCAATCTGCGCAAACGGCATCAGCTCCATCCGGTTGGCCGCAGTGAGAATCGCCACATCCCCCGTCCCGCCGAGCCCGCTATGCGTTGCATTGACGATGGCGGCTTCGACGGGATACATGCCGACCAGCCTGCCGACGAAGAAACCCGTCACAGTCAGCGCGAGCACCGTCGAAACCGCCGTGACGATATTGACCCAATGAAACGCCGTCACGATCTCGCCCCACGGCGTCATGGCGACGCTGATCGCGAACATCAGCGGATACGTCACGGCCGTCGAGAAAAAGCCGTACATGAAACGCGCGCCGCCTCGCACGCGCGGCGACACGACCTGGAACAGCTGCGCCGCGACGACCAGCACGAGCATCACGACGGGCGCGGGCCAGCCGAACAGTTGATGGCTGAGCACGCCAAGCAGATAGAACGCGATGGCCGTCGAACCCGCCGCCGCGACCGAGCCGACGTCGAATTCGAATGACGCCGGGCGTGGCGCGATGTCTTCATCGCTGCCGTCCGCTTTGGTCAAACGTCCGTTGCCCGTCCATTCAGGCCGGCGCGTGCCGAGATAGCTCAGCAAGCCGGCGCAACAAATCGCCGCGATATTGCCGAGCATCACCGCCGACAGAACCTGCGCGAACAGCGGCCCCTGCTCGACGCCCAGAATCTGCGCGTAACCTGCCGACAACGGCAGCGCGCCCTCGCCGACTCCGCCCGCCATGATCGGCACGACGACCATGAACAACGCGTGGCGCGCATCGAGCCCGAGCGCGGTCCCCACAGCAGTGCCGACCAGCGCCGCGGCAACGGAGCCCGCCGCAACGGGAATGAAGATGCGCACGAAGCCTTTGATCAGCATGTGACGGTCCATGCTGAGCACACTGCCCACAATGATCGCCGCGATGAACAGATACAGAAAATTCGAAGTCTTCGTAAAGGTCGTCACTGCCTTGACGACGGGCTCGGGCATCAGCTTGTAGTACACCAGCATCGACGGAATGAAGGCCGCAAAAATCGACGTGGCTCCGATGTGGCGAATCCACGGAATGCGCTTCGCCAGTTCGGCGCATGTGAAGCCGCCGACCGCGACGAGTGCGATGCCTGTCGGCAGATCCGCTGCGAGCTTGCCTTTCGCCGCCATCGCGCCGAGCACGCCCAGCATCAGCACATAGACGGGCAATGGCAACGAACCGACGCGTAGGTCGAACACGCGCCACCACCATTCGATGACGGCATGCGGCGCTTGCGCCTCGCTAATCGAAGCAGCGCCCAACGCGGCTTGCGTCGATGATTTCATTGGATGGTCTCCGTTCATTGTTTCGACGGGAGCCCCGCTCATACGAGCAGCAGCAATGCGGCGCCATACACGAGCGCGCCGACGATAAACGTCATCACGGTAAAGCCGAGCACGCGCTGCACGCCGATGCCCGCCATCGCAACGACGGGCGCGGCCCAGAACGGCTGCATCATGTTCGACACCTGCTCGCCCATTGCGACGGCCATCGTCGTCGCGGGCACGGATGCATGCAGCGCGACGGCGGCAGGCACGACGAACGGCCCCTGCACTGCCCAGTGGCCGCCGCCGCTCGGAATGAAGAACGTGACGATCAGCGAGCAGACGTAACTCCAGAACGGCAGCGTATGCGCGTTGGAAATAGCGATGAAGAAATGGGAAATGACGTTCGGAAAACCGGTCGCATCCATCATGCCCATGATTCCGCCGTACAGCGGGTATTGCAGCATCATCGAACCCGTCTGCCGCGCGGCGTTTTTCACGGCATCGGCATACGCGAGCGGATAGCCGTGCAGGATCACGCCCGCAATGAACATCACGAAAATCACCGCGTTGACGCCGGAAAACGCGATGTGCTCTGACTGCGCGAGCACCAGCAGCGCAATGCCCGTCGCACCGATGAATGCCGAACCGAGCCACGAATATTCGATCCAGCGCGCGAAGCTCAGCTTGCCCGTGGGCTTCTCACGCGGCGCCGCATCGGGATGCTTTTGCGTATCGAGCAGCACGGCATCTTCGTCGCGTGGCTTGAGCCATGCGAGAACGAACGGCATCGCCAGCAGCATCGCGATGGTCGGCACCAGATTGAAACCCGTGAATACCGTCGCGCTGAACGGCAGCACCTCACCCGTGATCTTTTGCACGACGTTCATCGCGCTGCCCGGTGTCGACTGCGCAAGCGCAATCGAACTGGAGATGCCGCTTGCCCACACGACCCATCCCGAGAAGCCCGCCGCGACGATCCACGCGAAGTCGACCCGCATGCGTTTCGCGACTTCGCGCGCCAGCAATGCGCTGACGACGAGCCCCAGACCCCAGTTGCAAAACGACGCAACGGCCACGAGCACGAACGTGAGTGTCGCGGCCTGCACGGGCGTGCGAGCAACGGAAACGAGTGCCTTGAAGACGCGTTGCACGATGGGCGCGTGAGCGAACGCGTGACCCGTCACGAGCACCAGCGTGATCTGAAACGCGAACGTGAGAATGTCGAAGAAGCCCTTGTACCAGCCGCCGACCAGCTTGCCCAACGACGCATGTGGCGCGAACATCGCCGACAACACCGCGACGATCGCCGTGATGAGGATTGCGAGCACGAACGGATCGGGGATGGTGCGCTCGAACAGGCCGATCGTCGCCTCGGTGAAGCGGGTCTTGCGCACTGACGATGGCGCAACGGTGGATTTCATCACGTGTCTCCGGTTTTGAATGTGCCCGCGCGTCGTTTGGGCTTTGTGTAGTTGGCGGGTCGTCTCTTCAGGACTTTTCAGTGCAAGGCGCTCAATTGCCGAATCCGTATAGCGTTGCCGCGTTGTCGACGAGGATGCGATCGCGCGTGGCCGTATCGTTCGTCCATTCGCCGAGCAGATCGAGCAGCAACGGATCGTCGGGCTTGTGCGTCTCCGTTACGTGCGGCCAGTCGCTGCCCCACACCAGCCTGTCCGGCACGGCCGAGATCCATGCCCGCGCCGTCGGCGCTGCATCGGCATAGCGACGGTCGAGCCCTTCGATCGAATCGAGGTACGGGCCGGACAGCTTGATCCACGCGCGACCGGCATCGGCGAGACGGCACACGATGGGAAACGCCGCGTGCGCCGCGCCATCGGGCAACGGAAGGCGCGCGCAATGATCGAACACGATCGTCGATGGGAGACGCGCGAGCAGCGGTTCGTGCTCGACGATCTGCGCGGCCGTCCAATGCAGTTGCACATGCCAGCCGAGTTCCGCCACGCGTGTTGCCAGCGGCTCGACCATGTCGAAGCCGACCACGGCGTTCGCCGGCGTATAGAGCGTGAAGCGGATGCCGCGAATGCCGCCCGCGTGCAGCGTTTCAAGCTCGGCGTCCGTCACATCGGGACGCACGACGGCGACGCCGCGCGCATTCGCGATGCCGAACTGGCGAATCGCATCGAGCGTCACGGCGTTGTCGGTGCCGTAGATGCGCGGCGTCACGATCACCACGCGCTGCGTGCCGATCCGCGCCTGCACTTCGCGATACGCTGCCACATCCGCAGTGTCGACAAAACCTGCTGCGTCGCGATGCGCGAGGAACGCGCGGTTATAGATGTGGATGTGCGAATCGCAAGCGCCTGGTGGCGTGTGCCGATGTAAGTCCATGCGTGTCTCCTTCTTCTTTTTGCGGATCTCTACAGCACAGCGCGCTTCTCGCGCAGACTTTCGATGTCGGCGTCGGAGCATCCCGCGTCGCGCAGCACCGCGTCCGAATGCTCGCCGAACGCGGGGGCCGCGAATGGCTCGGGCAACGGCGTCGCGCCAAAACGGATCGGATGCTTGAAGCCGCGATACCGGCCCACACCCGGATACTCGAAGTCGGTCACCATGTCTTCGGCGAGCACCTGCGGATGGTCGAACATGTCTTCGATGCCGCGGGCCGCGGCGCACGGCACGGCGTCGCCGAAATGCGTTTCCCATTCGAGCGCCGTGCGAACCTGCAAAGCCGCGCGAAGCTTCGGAACGATTTCGCCGCAATGCAATGCGCGCTTGCGCACCGTGTCGTAGCGTTCATTCTCCGCAAGCTCCTTGAGGTCCGTTTTCTCGCACAGCGCCTGCCAGAAATGTGGCGTGTTCGCCGACAGATACAGATAGCCCTGGCGCGTCGGATGAATACCCGTGATGCCGCCCGAGCGCATGTCGCGGCCCGTCTCTTTCGGCTCGTCGTCGGCCCAGATCATGCGGGCCGACTGCATCGCCAGTGCGCTACGCAGCAACGACACGCCCACGTACTGACCTGCGCCGCTGCGCTCGCGATCGAACAGTGCGGACGACACGCCCGCCGCGACCAGCGCGGCCGCATAGTAGTCGACCACCGAGCCATAGACGATTTCGGGCGGACCGCCGTGGTGGCCTTGCAGCGCGCAGATGCCCGTCATCGTTTGCAGGACCTGGTCGTAGCCCGCCTTGTCGCGGTTGGGGCCCGTTTCGCCATACCCTGTCACCGCGCAATAGATCAGCCGCGGATTGACCTCGCGCAACTGCTCGTAACCAATCCCGAGGCGCTCCGGCACGCCCGGCCGGAAGTTGTGCACGAGCACATCGGCCGTCTTCACGAGGCGCATCATCACGTCGAGCGCTTCGGGCTGTTTCAGGTCCAGCACGAGGCCGCGCTTGCCGCGGTTCACGCCGAGAAAGGCGCGGCTTTCGGCTTCGAGCGTCGAAGGATACTTGCGCAGGTTGTCGCCCGAAGGCGGCTCGATCTTGATGACCTCGGCGCCCTGATCGGCGAGCAGCGTGCAACCATACGGCCCCGCGATATAGGCGCTCAGGTCGAGCACGCGCAAGCCGGCGAGCGGTCCCTGCTGTCGTGCGTCGGCTGATTGCGATGGTTGTTGCATGTGTTTCTCCAACTCGATTCGATGTGTGTGCACGACAACGCGCTGCTTTACGAGGCTGTGCTGCCAACGACGGCGCGCTGCTCGCCCGTCAGCAGTTCGAGACGCGCAGCGTGCTGCACGAGCGCGCGCGCACGCTCGAAGAACGGCGGATCGATCATCCTGCCGTCGACGACGTACGCGCCCAGGCCTTTGCTCTGCGCATCGCGTGCTGCTTCGACGACGCGCACCGCATGCGCGATGTCTGCGTCGGACGGACGGAACACGTCGTTGGCCAGCGCGATCTGGCTCGGGTGGATGCAGCTCTTGCCGAGGAAGCCCATCGCGTGCGCGAGCTGCGCTTCGGCGCGGAAGCCCGCTTCGTCCTTGATGTTCGCGAACGCCGAGTCGTACGCGAAGACGTTCGCCTCGCCTGCTGCGATGCGCAGCGTGAACATCGCCTGCTGAATCGCCGCCTGCTCGCGACGCGCGATGCCAAGCGGCTCGAACAGATCGCCCAGCCCAAGCTGCAACCCGGCGACGCGCGGATGCGCGGCGGCGAGTTCCGCGGCGCGCCGCAATGCTTTCGGCGATTCGATGTTGAGCAGCAAGCGCACGGGCACGCTCACGCCATTTGCCTGCTCGGCCTGTTCGAGCGCAGCGGCAGCGGCGCGCACGTCGTCCGCGCTTTCGGGTTTCGGGAGATTCAGGTAGTCGAGACCGGGCTGCACGACGGCGTCGAGATCGGCGGAAAAAAACGGGGTGTCGAGCGCGTTGACGCGCACGATCAGCACCTTGCGATGCTCGCGCACCGCGCTTTCGCGCAACAGATCCCGCAGCGCGAGACGCGCTTGCGGCTTGCGCTCCGGTGAGACGGCATCTTCGAGATCGAACGAGAGGGCATCGGCGGCGCTCGCGAGCGCCTTGGCGAACAGCTCCGGGCGCGATGCCGGCACGAACAGCTTGCTTCTCATGTCTCCGTTCCAGTTGCTTATTGGCTGGCAACCAGTCTACGGAGAGACAGGTTTTAGATAAACTATCTGTGCCTATCTTTAAACAATAGAATATCTATCGTTATGGACATTAACTTTCTCGGTAATCTGCTGCTGGTCGTCGATACGGGCTCGATGGCCGAGGCGGCGCGGCGAGTCGGCGTGACGCCTGCGGCGATCGCGCAGCAGGTGCAGGCGCTCGAGCGGGAACTCGGCGTGCCCCTGCTCGTGCGCGCGGGGCGCACGGTGATTCCGACGGAAGCGGGTCATCGTGTGATCGCGCGTGCGAGGAATCTCGTGCGTGAATTCGCGGAGTTGAAGGCGTTCGCGCTTGAGGACGAAGCTGCGGGCGAATTGCGCATCGGTACGATCACGACGGCGCTGCTCTCGTTGTTACCGGACGTGCTGGCCGCGTTCGCGCGAGCGTTTCCGCAGGCCAACGTGCTGATACGCGCTGGGACGTCGATGGAACTCTATGAAACCTTGCAACTTGGTGATCTCGACGTTGCCGTCTGTCTGCATCCTGCGTTCGCGCTGCCCAAGGCATATGACTGGCATCTGCTGCGGGAGGAACCGATTGTCGTGCTCGCGCCGGCGCGGCTGAAGGATGAGGACCCGCATGAACTGCTGCGGCGTGAGCCGTTTATCCGCTATGACCGCTCGCTCGGCGGCGGCAAGCAGGCGGATCAATATCTGCGGTCCGCGCGGATCGCTCCACGTGAAGTGTTCGAACTGAATTCGCTGATGGCGATTGCGATGATGGTCGATCGGGGACTCGGTGTGTCGCTGGTGCCGGATATCGTGTCGCCGCTGACGGCGACGCTAAAGGTCGCGAGGCTCGCGCTGCCGACACCGACCGAGCCTAGGCGGTTCGGTGTGCTGTGGCATAAGACGTCGCCGCGTGGGCGGTTGATCAAGGGGTTTTTGCAGTGTGCGGATGGGGTGCTTGGGTATGGGGATAGCGGTGGCGATGGGAAGAAGGTTGGGCGGCGCCGGTCGGGTGGGTGATCGCCCGATTACTCTGTTGTCGGCGATGTGATTGCGTCGATGACAACAGGAAGTGGTAACTAGAGCGATTCGGCTGCCGCTGCCCCGCTCCGGCGATGTCAATACATTCGCCCGAACAGGTATTGCGCGAAGCGAGCGGCTGATGGAGTCGCCGCAAAGTCAGGCATTCGGCCGTGCTTGAAAGCACGGCTGCCACTCAGGAAGCGTCAATTCAGAACTATGCGATCGGCGAGACCCGGGCTTTTGTAGTGCGCCATCGTTGCGCTTGCGCCTCGGCATTCCGGGGTCTGCCTGTTCGAAAACCTCGGATCCTGCAATTGATATGTCATACTAAATTTCAAGTGCATGACTGACGAGGAAATGGACATTCCAATGGGAGCGGAGTTGCGGTGCAGACAGACCGACAGTGCGGCGATAGCCGAGCACGCCGGACATCGCCGGATTGCCAGCGGAGTGTCGCGATCACATGAAAAAAACCAGCGCCCCAACGAGAGCCGGACCCAATCACGAACCCGAAGAAAAACAAAAACCCCGCAAGCCATCGGCTTAACGGGGTTTCAGTATTGAATTGTGGCGGAGAGACGGGGATTCGAACCCCGGATAGGTTATTAACCTATACACGCTTTCCAGGCGTGCGACTTAAACCGCTCATCCATCTCTCCGGCGGGGAGGCGCATTATAGCAGATCCCGCCGCCATTGCCACCCCGTCCGAAAGGCCAACCATCACGGATGGCGGATATAGTCCACCAGCGCCCGCGTATACGCATCCGGCTTCCGGTCCACGAGGCTCACGAGCACCGTCACCAGAAAACCCGCCGGCACGCCGAACACGCCCGAGCTGATCGGCTCGATACCGAACCAGCGGGGCCCGACAAAGCCCGTCAGCTGCGTGAAGAACGGATACGTCGACACGATGTACCAGATGCACACCACCAGCCCCGCCACCATGCCTGCCACCGCGCCCAGACGCGTCGTCCGCTTCCAGAACACCCCAAGCACGAGCACAGGAAAAAGACTCGACGCCGCCAGCGAAAACGCCGCGCCCACCAGAAACAGGATGTTCCCCGTATTCAGCGACGCCACATAAGACGCAAACAGCGCCACCCCAAGCAACAGGATCTTCGAGATCGTCACCCGCTTCTGGCTCGACGCCTCGGGATCGACCATGTGGTAATACACGTCGTGCGAAAGCGCATTGGCGATCGTCAGCAGCAGGCCATCGGCGGTTGAAAGCGCCGCCGCCAGCGCGCCCGCCGCAATCAGCCCCGACATCACATACGGCAGCCCCGCAATCTCCGGCGCGGCGAGCACGACCATGTCCGGCTGCATCTGGATCTCGCTCCAGCGGACGATTCCGTCGCCGTTCACATCGGCGATGCTCAGCAGGTACGGCTCGACATGCCGCCACTGCATCACCCATTGCGGCAGGTCGGAAAACCGATGCCCGACCAGATTCGACAGAATCTCGTACTTGATCAGCACCGCAAGCACGGGCACCGTCAGATAGAACAGCGCGACGAAGAACAGCGTCCAGCCAACCGAGCGCCGTGCCGACGCGACCGACGTCGTCGTGTTGTAGCGCGTGAGGATATGCGGCAAGCTCGCCGTCCCCAGAGAGAGGCACAGCAGCAGCGACAGGAAATTGCGCAGATGCAGCCGCCGCTCGTCCTCGTTCGCGGCGGGAAACGGCTCATGCATCGGCACGGGCGGCGCTGCGCGCTGCATCATCTCGTCGCGTTGCTGCGCCCACACGATCTGCGCCGTCGCTGGATCACGCGGAAAGCGCGCGATGCGCCGCTCCAGATCGGCGATCTCGCGCAGCGGTCCGTTATGCCGCCGCAGATCGTCAAGTTGCACGGTAAGGCGGCCCTTCTCGTCGATATACGACTGCGGCAGGCTGTCGATCTGCGTCTGGATCAGCGCTGCGCGCATCCGGTAGTCGTCGCGCACCGACTGCTCCGATGGCGCATCGCGCACCTGGCGCTCGAGCGACTCGACGCGCTCCATCAGACGCCCATAGTTGAGTTGCGGCACCCAGCCGAGCCCGTCCTTGTGCGCAATCATCGACACAGGAATCAGGAACGCCACGATCAGGATGATGTACTGCGCAACCTGCGTCCACGTCACCGCGCGCATGCCGCCAAGAAACGAGCACACCAGAATGCCCGCGAGCCCGCAGAAAATGCCGATCGCAAAGTCGACGCCGATAAAGCGCGTCGCGATCAGTCCGACGCCCTGGATCTGCGCGACGAGATAAACGAACGAGCACAGGATCGCCGACAGCGCCGCAAGCCCGCGTACCGCGTTGCTCGAAAAGCGCGTGCCGAGAAAATCGGGAATCGTGTAGCGCGCGAGCTTGCGCACGTACGGCGCAAGCAGAAACGCGACGAGGCAATAGCCACCCGTCCAGCCCATCATGTACGCGAGACCGTCATAGCCCGTTGCGTACAAGGTGCCCGCCAGCCCGATGAACGAGGCCGCCGACAGCCAGTCCGCCGCCGTCGCCATGCCGTTGAACGCGGACGGCACGCGCCGCCCCGCTACGTAGTATTCGACGAGATCGGAAGTCCGCGACAGCAGGCCGATTACTGCATACACGGCAATCGGCACGAACAGGAACACGTAGCCGATCCACGTGCCCGGCCCGCTGACGGCTTCGATACGCCAGAGCAGATAGATGAAGATCAAAAAGCCGATCGTGTAGAGCGAATACGAGCGGATCAGCCGATGCGCGAGCTTCATCGGTCGGCTGCGCGCTCGGCGAAGTCGTCGGTCGCGCTGGCTGCGAGCGCGCGCAGAAGCGCCGCGTCGGCGCGTTGCATCAGCACGATGTACACGACGATCAACAGCAGGTACACGAGAATCGCCCCTTGCGCGCCCATGTAGAACGGCAGGCTGAAGCCCGCAAAACGCGCGTGCTCGAGGTTTCGCGCGATGAGCGGCACGATGAACGACACGAAGAAACCGATCAGCATCAGCGCGACGATCAGCATGACGTTGAAGCGCCAGTAGCGCGCGTGCGCACGCGCCATCGCCGCCGTCACGGGCGGCGGCTCGGGCACGGGATTGATCGTGAATCGCGATGTGTGGTGTGGCGCGGTCATGCGCCTATTTATCAAAAAGGTGTTGCATCGGCAATCCGGGTTGTCCGCGCAACGATTTCGCGCGGCGGGTCGAGACGACATCTCAAGCGTACGAAAAAACGGCGCACCCATATCGGATGCGCCGTTTGCTGCTTCAAATCTTTACGTCGTCGCGGTTGCGCAAGATCAGCGCGATTCGCCCAGCTGGTCGAGAATCGCCGGATTCTCCAGCGTCGACACATCCTGCGTGATCTCCTCGCCCTTCGCGAGCGACCGCAACAGGCGGCGCATGATCTTGCCCGAGCGCGTCTTCGGCAGGTTGTCGCCGAAGCGGATGTCCTTCGGCTTCGCAATCGGACCGATTTCCTTGCCGACCCAGTTGCGCAGTTCCGCCGCGATCTTCGCGGCTTCTTCGCCTTCGGGACGCGAGCGCTTCAGCACGACGAACGCACACACCGCTTCGCCCGTCGTCTCGTCGGGACGGCCAACCACGGCCGCTTCCGCCACCAGCGGATTCGAGACCAGCGCCGACTCGATCTCCATCGTGCCGAGACGGTGGCCCGACACGTTCAGCACGTCGTCGATACGGCCCATGATCGTGAAGTAGCCGGTGTCCTTGTCGCGCACCGAGCCGTCGCCCGCGAGGTATAGCTTGCCGCCGAGTTCCTCGGGGAAGTAGCTCTTCTTGAAGCGCTCCGGGTCGCCCCAGATCGCGCGGATCATCGCCGGCCACGGGCGCTTGACGACGAGAATGCCGCCCTGCCCGTTCGGCACGTCCTGCCCCGTCTCATCGACGATCGCGGCCATAATGCCCGGCAGCGGCAGCGTGCACGAACCCGGCACGAGCGGCGTCGCGCCCGGCAGCGGCGTGATCATGTGGCCACCCGTTTCCGTCTGCCACCACGTATCGACGATCGGGCAACGCGAGCCGCCCACGTTCTCGTAGTACCACACCCACGCTTCCGGATTGATCGGCTCGCCGACCGTGCCGATGATGCGCAGCGTCGACAGGTCGTAGCTTTTCGGATGCACCTTCGCGTCGGCTTCGGCTGCCTTGATCAGCGAACGGATTGCCGTCGGCGCGGTGTAGAACACGGTGACCTTGTGCTTCTGGATCATGTCCCAGAAGCGGCCCGCGTTCGGATACGTCGGCACGCCTTCGAACACGACCTGCGTGCCGCCGAGCGCAAGCGGCCCATACGTGATGTAGCTGTGACCCGTGACCCAGCCGATATCGGCCGTGCACCAGAAGACATCCGTGGGCTTCCAGTCGAAGGTCCACTTCATCGTCTGCGCGGCCCACAGCAGATAGCCGCCCGTGCTATGTTGCACGCCCTTCGGTTTGCCCGTCGAACCGGACGTGTAGAGGATGAAGAGGGGATGCTCGGCACTGACCCACTCGGGCGCGCACTGGTCCGATTCGTTTGCGGTGACCTCGTGCATCCACAGATCGCGCGTGTCGTCCCAGCCGATCTTGCCGCCCGTGCGCTGGTAGACGATCACGCTCTTGACGGCCTCGCAGCCGCCCATCGCGAGCGCTTCGTCAGCGATGTTCTTCAGCGGCAGCGCCTTGCCCCCGCGCATCTGCTCGTCGGAGGTAATCAGCGCGACCGCGCCGACATCGACGAGACGTTCGTTCAGCGACTTCGACGAGAACCCGCCGAACACGACCGAGTGCGTTGCGCCGATCCGCGCGCATGCCTGCATCGCGACGATGCCTTCAATCGACATCGGCATATAGATGACGACGCGATCGCCCTTCTTGATGCCGCGCTTTTTCAGCGCGTTTGCGAAGCGCGACACGCGTTGCAGCATGTCGTTGTACGTGACGTTGGTGACGGTGCCGTCGTCGGCTTCGAAGATGATCGCGACGCGCTCGCCGTTGCCCGCCTCGACGTGACGGTCGATGCTGTTGTACGACGCGTTCAGTTCGCCGTCTTCATACCACTTGTAGAAAGGCGCGTTCGATTCGTCGAGCACCTTCGTGAAGGGCTTTTTCCAGCTGAGCGTCTCGCGCGCCAGCCTGCCCCAGAAGCCTTCGTAATCGCGCTCGGCCTCGGCGACGAGCGCCTTGTACGCGTCCATGCCGGACACAGTAGCCTGCGCCGTCACTTCGGCTGAAGGCGGAAACACGCGGCGTTCTTGAAGAACCGATTCAATCGCAGACATCGACTACCCCTTGGTGAAGATGAAACGTCAATCCTTGCGGGTGCGCGCGCGATGCGTGCCAGCCGTGGCCGGCGCAGCGCGTCGCTCCATATCGTCATACCCGTCATCGTGGCGCCGCATGATGTTGTCCTGCGGCGTGTCTCCCACCCTCGTGCGCATCGGCAGCGATGAGCACACAGCGATTCGGCGAATGACAACTGCGGCGTCGCACATTGGGCGCGCCGCATGCCTTCATCAGCTTCGATCACTTCCCACGATAAGCGTTGCAACTTACCGCGTTCTTACGTGCGGGTCGAGCGTGCGTCAGGCTAAACACCAGGTGCGGCGCGTATGCTTGCCGCGCTGCAAGCAGTCCGCAAGGCTCGCCGGACGACGCAGCCCCGCTTTGCGCCCTTGTTAGCGCCCTTTTACAATGCTAACTGATCTAGCCGTCCGGATTCCAGCTTGAACCGCTACTCACTGTTCCTCATCGCCGCAATGCTGCTCGTCGGCAGCAACGTCGGCATCGGCAAGTCGATTGTCGCGTTCGTTCCCGTTCCCCTCTTTGCCCTGCTGCGCTTCGTGATCGCCATGGCCGTGTTATGGCCGCTCCTGCGCGTGAACAAGCTGCGCCGCGTGAAAGCGGGCGAATGGCTCAACCTTTTCCTGCAGGCGCTGTTCGGCACATTCGGGTTTACGCTGCTGATGCTCAACGGCGTGCATCGAACCAGCGCCGTCGCGGCGGGTGTCATCACGAGCACGATTCCCGCCGTAGTTGCGCTGTTCTCGTGGATCTTCCTCAAGGAAAAGCCGGATCGCCGCGCGCTGGCGTCGATTGCGCTGGCGATCGCCGGCGTGGTCGTCATCAATCTCGCGCACGCGGGCGCCGCCACCGGCCCATCCAGCGAGAGTTCGTTCGCCGGCAACCTGATGGTGCTCGGCGCGGTTTGCTGCGAATCGCTCTATGTGATCCTGTCGCGCCGGCTCACGCAGACGCTCGCGCCCATCGACATCTGCGCGTACACACATCTGTTCGGCCTGTTGCTGATGCTGCCGCTCGGCGTGTCGTCGCTGTTCGCCTTCAATTACACGAGCGTGCCCGTCGGCATCTGGACGCTGGTGTTGTGGTACGGCCTGTCGGCGAGCATCTTCTCGTTCTGGCTGTGGATGAAGGGCATCCGCCATGTGCCGGGCAGTCTCGCTGGCGTGTTCAGCGCGGTGCTGCCCGTCGCCGCCGCGATCTACGGGATCGTGTTCCTCGACGAACGGCCGACGCTCGCGCATGGCATCGCGCTCGCCTGCGTGGTCGCGGGCATCGCTCTGGCGAGCCTGAAGGCACGGCGCGTGCCGCCCGTCGCTTCTTAGCTCGAAATCGGCAGAAAGCACAGCATGGCGCACGCCGCCGCGCCATGCTGTCTTAGGCGCTAAGTGCCCGGGTGCCCGCCTCGACATGGCTGTCACGGATCACGCTGTACAATATCGCGCCCAACGCGCCTTGCCGGCCGGTTTCACCGCCGTGCCGTTGACTGCCGGTCGTTCGCTTTTCACGTGATCCGCCGCCGTCGATGCGAGCGCGTCCGTGCCCGCCGTATCCGTCGCCACGATCCGTCACCAAGAAGCGCCAACACTACGTCGACCCTACATGACCGCTCCGCGCCCCACTCTGTCCGGCCAGCCGCGCCGCATGCGCCTTCTGCCCTCCGTGATCTTCATGAGCCGCTGGCTGCAGGTGCCGCTGTATCTGGGCCTGATCGTCGCGCAAGGCGTCTACGTCGTATTGTTCGCGAAGGAAGTGTGGCACCTCGTCACGCACGCGATGACGCTCGACGAAACCAACATCATGCTCGTCGTGCTCGGCCTGATCGACGTGGTGATGATCTCGAACCTGCTGATCATGGTGATCGTCGGCGGGTATGAAACCTTTGTCTCGCGCCTCGGCCTGGAAGGTCATCCCGACGAGCCCGAATGGCTCGACCACGTGAACGCGGGCGTGCTGAAGGTGAAGCTGTCGATGGCGCTGATCGGAATCTCGTCGATTCATCTGCTGAAGACCTTCATCGACCCGGACAAGCACACGCAGCAGGCCGTGATGTGGCAGGTCATCATCCACGTCACGTTCCTCGTGTCCGCGCTGGTGATGGCATTCGTCGACCGGCTGACCACGCATACGCACCCGGAGCATTTTCACGAGCCCGCCGCGCGCGGCGGCGCGTCGCACGGCAACAACCCATCGATTTCCAACTCCCCTGAAGGCGTCTGACCGGCCGCGTCGTCACGCGGCCGCGATAACAAGCGCCACAATGCCCCACTGAGCCTAGCCATGACCGTCATCAAACAGGAAGACCTGATCCAGAGTATTGCCGACTCGCTGCAGTACATCAGCTACTACCATCCGCTCGACTACATCGAGGCGCTCGGCCGCGCGTACGAACTCGAAGAGAGCCCGGCCGCGAAGGACGCGATCGCGCAGATTCTGACGAACAGCCGCATGTGTGCCGAAGGCAAGCGCCCGATCTGCCAGGACACGGGCATCGTCACGGTGTTCGTGAAAGTCGGCATGGACGTGCGTTGGGACGGCGCGACGATGTCCGTCACCGACATGATCAACGAAGGCGTGCGCCGCGGTTATCTGAACCCGGACAACGTGCTGCGCGCATCGATCGTGAGCCCGCCCGAAGGCGCGCGCAAGAACACGAAGGACAACACGCCCGCCGTGATCCACTACGAGATCGTGCCGGGCGACAAGGTCGATGTTCAAGTCGCGGCCAAGGGCGGCGGCTCGGAGAACAAGTCGAAGTTCGCGATGCTGAATCCGTCGGATTCGATCGTCGACTGGATTCTGAAGACCGTGCCGACCATGGGCGCGGGCTGGTGCCCGCCCGGCATGCTCGGCATCGGCATCGGCGGCACGGCTGAAAAGGCGATGCTGATGGCGAAGGAATCGCTGATGGACCCGATCGACATTCAGGACGTCATCGCGCGCGGCCCGCAGGACTGGATCGAAGAACTGCGCGTCGAACTGCACGAGAAGGTCAACGCGCTCGGTATCGGCGCGCAGGGTCTGGGCGGCCTCGCGACCGTGCTCGACGTGAAGATCATGGCCGCACCGACGCACGCGGCATCGAAGCCCATCGCGATCATCCCGAACTGCGCGGCCACGCGTCACGCGCACTTCACGCTGGACGGCACGGGCGTCGCGAAGCTCGAAGCGCCGTCGCTCGACGCATGGCCGAAGGTGCAGTGGGAACCGGACACCGAGAAGAGCCAGCGCATCGACCTGAACACGCTGACGCCGGAAGAAGTCGCGTCGTGGAAGCCGGGCCAGACGCTGCTGCTGTCGGGCAAGATGTTGACGGGCCGCGACGCCGCGCACAAGCGCATCGCCGACATGCTCGCGAAGGGCGAAAAGCTGCCCGTCGATTTCACCAACCGCGTGATCTATTACGTCGGCCCCGTCGACCCGGTGCGCGACGAAGCGGTCGGCCCGGCAGGCCCGACCACCGCGACGCGCATGGACAAGTTCACGGAAACGATGCTCGCGCAAACCGGCCTGATCTCGATGATCGGCAAGGCCGAGCGCGGCCCCGTCGCGATCGAGGCGATCAAGAAGCACAAGGCGGCGTATCTGATGGCTGTGGGTGGCGCGGCGTATCTCGTGTCGAAGGCGATCCGCAGCGCGAAGGTGCTCGCGTTCGAAGATCTCGGCATGGAAGCCATCTATGAATTCGACGTGCAGGACATGCCCGTGACGGTCGCCGTCGATTCGAACGGCACGTCTGTGCACCAAACGGGACCGAAGGAATGGCAGGCAAAGATCGGTAAGATTCCCGTCGCAACTGCTTAAAGATTTTCTTTGTTTTACCGAAGCCGGGACGTTATAGTCCCGGCTTTTTTATTGTTCACGCGAAATACAAATAAAATTGCGTGAATGATTCTCAACAACCATATTCGTCCTTGGCTTTTAGTTTTCAGGCGTTTATTGTTGTTGGAAAACCCAGCTCTTGAAGAGGAAACGTCATGCAAGGCGATAAAAAAGTCATCGAATATCTGAACGCCCAGTTGAAGAACGAACTGACCGCGATTAACCAGTATTTCCTGCACGCGCGGATGTACAAGCACTGGGGTCTCGAGAAGCTGGGCAAGCATGAGTACGACGAATCGATCGGCGAAATGAAGCACGCCGACTTGCTGATCGAACGCATTTTCATGCTCGATGGCCTGCCGAATCTGCAAGACCTGCACAAGCTGCTGATCGGCGAAGAAACGAAAGAAATTCTCGAATGCGATTTGAAGCTCGAAACCATCTCGCAGGGTACGTGCAAGGAAGCCATCGCTTATTGCGAGTCGGTGCGTGATTTCATCTCGCGCGAAATCTTCACGACGATTCTCGACGACACCGAAGAACATATCGACTGGCTCGAAACGCAGATCGACCTGATCGACAAGGTCGGCATCCAGAACTACCAGCAGTCGGCGATGGGCTCGCAGGAAGAATAAGACGACACCCGCGCTGGGAGGGTCCCCACTCCTGATACACTTCTGCGGTCCGATCCGCGCAACGTTTGCTCACAGGCGCTGCGCGGATTTTCTTATATGGCTTCCGTTGAAACCATGACCGCTTCGTCCCCCGCCTCCGCTACGTCCGCTTCGATTCCGCCGCTCACCTCGCTCGATCCGCGCGCGCCCGTCGGCATTTTCGACTCGGGCCTCGGCGGATTGTCGGTGCTGCGCGCGGTTCGCTCGCAACTGCCGGACGAAGCGCTCATCTACGTCGCGGATTCGCTCTATGCGCCCTACGGCGAGCGCGACGACGATTTCATCGCCGACCGCACGCTCGCGATCGGCGAATGGCTCGTCGCGCAGGGCGCGAAGGCGCTGGTGGTCGCTTGCAACACGGCGACCGCGCAGTCGATCGCGCTGGTGCGCGAAAAATTGCCTATTCAGTTGATCGGCGTCGAACCGGGCGTGAAGCCCGCGGCGTTGCAGTCGAAATCGCGCGTGGCGGGCGTGCTCGCGACCCGCGTGACGCTGCGCAGTGCCCGCTTCCAGGGGCTGCTCGAACGCTACGCCAGCGACTGCCGTTTTCTGTGCCAGCCGGGCCACGGCCTCGTGGAGGCTGTCGAGCGCTGCGACATCGGCTCGCCCGAACTGCGCGCGCTGATCGAAAGCTACCTTCAGCCGATGCTCGACGCCGGCGCCGATACGCTGGTGCTCGGCTGCACGCACTACCCGTTTCTCGATGCGGCGATCCGCGATATCGCCGGCGACCGGCTGACGCTGATCGACACGAGCGTCGCGATCGCCCGGCAACTGGAGCGCGTGCTCGACCAGCAAGGGCTGCGTGCGCCTGCGCGCGACGCCGTGCCGCCGCCGCGCTTCTGCTCGACCAGCGACGGCGCGCACCTCAAACAGCTCGCGGCGACGCTGCTCGATATCGACGCGCCCGTTGACCGCGTGCACATTCCGTCGCGCCGTACGATCACGCCGGATTCGCACGCCGCCTGAGGCTGGCAAACGGCACCGTGCCGCCCGTGGTTTCCATGCGTCGCCACCGCATCAAATACGCCGCCACCCGGCGGAAACCCGCCCCCACAACGCCCCGCCGCCACTTGAACTATCGTGCGGTGCCGGACGAAACCCTTCTAACAGGCTGGTTTTGTTACAAAATTTTGCCTGGGAGGCTTGCCAAACCGACCAAACAAAATGATAATAATTCGCATTAACGTTAGCTATCGCGAGCTGTCATGATTGTCTGCGTGTGCAAGTCAGTGTCCGACCGAAAAATCCGTGCAACGATCGCCGCAGGCGTCGATTCATTCGACGAGCTCCAGTTCGAGCTCGGCGTCGCCATGTGCTGCGGCAAGTGCGAGGAGTCCGTACGGGACGTGATGGCGCAAAGCGGCGTCTGTGCGAGCCGCTGTGGCGTCGAGCATCACACGCAAGCGGCGCCGCTGACGTTCTACGAACGCAAGGCAGCCTGAAGCCGGTTCCCGGCCTTTGACGCGTTTCAACATAGTGCTTCGAAAAGCGTGCCATTATCGGGCGCTGTAATTTTTTCGTTTCCGCCGTCAGCAAGCCAGTCCGACACCAGCCAGCGACGCCATTCTTCGAGGAGTTCGAGATGGAATTGCTGATCGGTTTTCTGACCACCGTTTGTATTTCGCTGCTGATATTCCGAACATGACGCTGTTTTGCATGACGTGCTGCATTGCCGGCGCGCCGCCACGCTAACCATGCAGGCCACGCCTTCTCTCCCAACCGGCTTCGCGCCGGACGCTTCCGCCCGAATCAACCCGCGTATCGCCACGGTGACGGGTATCGTCATCGGACTTCACGTTATCGCGCTCGCTATTGCGTTCACGGTGCGCGACGTTGCGCCGTTGCAGGTTGAGACCCAGCGCACGATCACGGCGGAGCTGCTTCCGCCGCCGACCCCTGCCGCTGCGCCTGTCGCGATCGAATCGGCCCCGCCGCCGCCGAAGCCCGTGCCCATCCAGAAGGTCAAGCCGAAGGTGCAGCCGCGCCCGACGCCGAAGCCCACGCCGACTCCAATGCCCGTCGCGCAAGCGCCGTCGCAGCACGAGATCAGCGCGCCCGAGCCGGCTCCGCCCGCGCCGCCAGCACCTGCTGCGCCCGCACCGGCCGCGCCCGCGGCAAAAACGGTGATGTCGATCACCGCGCCCAAGGACGCGTCGCACCTGAACTGCAGCATCATCGAGCCGACTTATCCGGCGATGTCGCGCCGCCGCGGCGAAACGGGCCGCGCCGTCGTGCAGTTCATTCTGTCGGCGTCGGGCCGGATCGAAAACGTCGAACTGAAGAAGAGCAGCGGCTCCGATCGCCTCGATCAGGCCGCGCTCGACGCGATTCGCTCGAGCTCGTGCAAACCCTATCTTGTGGACGGCGAGCCGACTCGCGTGCCCGCCGTCCAGCCGTTCGACTTCAGCCTGAACAATTGATATTGATCAGCTGACCAGGATTTCAAAAGAAAAAGGAATTGCCATGCAGAACTACGGTATTGCCCACGTCTGGGCACAAGGGGATTTCGTCACACGCGGCATCGCGGTGACGTTGCTGATCATGTCGGTGTTGTCGTGGAGCGTGATCGTCGTCAAGAGCTGGAACGTGATGCGTCTGGGCCGCCTCACGAAGAACGCCGAAAAGGCATTCTGGCATTCGGACGATTTCGCCGACGGCATGAAGAAGCTCGGCCGCGACACGTCGTCGCCGGCTGAGAACCCGTTCCTCGCGCTCGCGCTGTCGGGCCAGGAAGCCGCCGATCACCATCATCAGACGCAGCCGCACCTGCACGACCGCATGGACGTGTCGGACTGGGTCACGCGCTGCCTGAAGGACACGATGGACGAAAGCGTCGCGCGCATGCAGAGCGGCCTTGCGGTGCTGGCGTCGATTGGCAGCACGGCGCCGTTCGTCGGCCTGTTCGGGACGGTGTGGGGTATTTATCACGCGCTGCTGTCGATCGGCGCAGCGGGTCAATCGTCGATCGATCAGGTCGCCGGCCCCGTAGGCGAAGCGCTCATCATGACGGCCTTCGGTCTGTTCGTCGCCATTCCCGCCGTGCTCGGCTACAACGCGCTGACGCGTGCCAACAAGGGCATCGTCAGCAAGCTGAGCCGCTTTGCACACGGCCTCCATGCGTTCTTCGTGACGGGCGCCCGCCTGTCGTCGTCGAAACGCGGAGACGGTCTTCGGCTCGCGACCCGCGCCAACTAAATAGCGAGACATAGCGATGGCAATGAGCCCTTTCGCCGGCGACGATGACGACGGCCTCATGAATGAAATCAACATGACGCCGCTCGTCGACGTCATGCTGGTTCTCCTGATCGTGTTCATGGTGACGATCCCCGTGATCCGCCATGCGGTGAAGATCGATCTGCCGCACGCGAGCAGCCAGAAGGAAGATACAAGGCCCGCGCAGGTGACGATTGCGATCGACGCTGACGGCAACTTGATGTGGGACGAACAGAAAATCTCCGACGACATGCTGCAGGCAAAGATCGCCGCTGCTGCGCAGCAGGAACCACAGCCGGAACTGCATCTGAGCGCGGACCGCAAGGTCGCGTATGAAAAGGTCGCGCAGGTGATGTCGGCGGCCCAGGCAGGCGGCCTGACGAAGATCGGTTTCGTCACGGAACCGAAGGCCAAATAAACGCGCCGCCCTCTTCCGTTCGAACAAAAGCCCTGTTTTTCAGGGCTAAAAGTAAAAGGCCTTCATCGTCGGATGAAGGCCTTTTTTCATGCGCACTCGGCGCCTTCGGGCGGTGGGATCATTTACCATTGCTTGTGCTTTGGACCTGATCACCACATGCGAAAGCCGTGGTCGACACGGACAACGCTGTCAGCCCTATCAGGCTCGCTATCAAAGCGGCCGTGATTTTTCGCATAGGACACTCCTTAGCGAAGGGATTTCAATATAAGCCCGTGGGCTTTTCCATTCAAGCCCGCGGCAATTGAAAGTATCCATCGCCGGCCGCGCTTGAATGGCAAAAGGTATTTCACTTCCTGCGTTCGCGTGAAAGTACGTGTTGGCTTCGTTAAGCCACAGCCGCTTTCAGCCGCAGATTCTTCGCTTCGCGCTCCGGGCATTCCTGTTGAATGTGCTTGCCCGTGTCGGGGTCGAGCATCTCGACGAGATAGTCGACGAAGGTCCGCACGGCGGGCACCATGCCCTGCCGCGACAGAAAAACGGCGTACAGCTGCGGCGACGGCAGCGTCCAGCCCGGCATCACGGGCGACAGGCGGCCGCTGCGCAGCGCCGCGCCGTACATCATTTCCGGCAGCGCCGCGATGCCGACGCCCGCGAGCGCCGCTTCCAGGATCATCATCAGGTCGGCCGTGACGAGGCGCGGTTCATGGTCGTGCGCGTGGCGCGTGCCGTCGGGCGCGATCAAGTTGTAGACGTGGCGACCGTCGCCTGTGGGCGTATCGAGCGTTTCGAAGCGTTTCAGGTCCGCGGGCTCAAGTGGCGGCGCGTTCTGACTCAGCAGGCTCGGCGCGCCGACCAGCATCTGCTGCGTGCGCCACAACGGCCGCACGACGATGTTCGCGTTCTCGGGCGGCTCCGAACGCACGCGCAGCGCAACGTCGATCGAATCCTCGAACAGATCGACCACGCGATTCGTCACGCGCACCACGACGCGGACTTCCGGAAAACGGTGCATGAACTCCGGCATGATCTGCGACATGATGGTCTGCGAAATCGTCACGGGCACGCTGACCCGCACCGTGCCGCGCGGCGACGAGCGCAACTGCTGCACGACGTTGACGGCCGCCTGCGCCTCGGACAGCATCGCCTGACAGTGCTGGTAGAACAGTTGCCCCGCTTCCGTCAGCGCGAGCTTGCGCGTCGAGCGCTGCAAAAGACGCACGCCCAGCGACGCCTCCAGCTCCGTCAGCCGGCGCGACAGGCGCGACTTCGAAATGCCGAGCACGCGTTCAGCGGCGGAGAACCCACCGTGTTCGACGACCTGCGAAAAGTACATCAGGTCATTCAGGTTATGCGAATCGATCTTCATGTCATCGTTTCACTAGCAGAACAATCCATTGCGATAGACGGCCTGTCACGGCCCAAAACGGTCCATATAATAGCCCTATGTTTCAGAAATAACGCTATTCCCCAATTTTCGAGGTGATTTTGATGAGCGCGACCCGCACGATCGAACGCACGTATCCTTCCGTACGCACGGTTGAAGGCGGCGGTTTCGTCGTCCACCGCCCGTTTCCGACCCGCATGCTGATGGATTTCGACCCGTTTCTGCTGCTCGATGAAATGGGCCCCATCGATTACGCGCCCGGCGAGGCGAAAGGCGCGCCCGATCATCCGCACCGCGGCTTCGAAACGGTCACGTACGTGCTCGAAGGCCAGTTTGGTCACAAGGATTCGGCGGGCCACTCGGGCACGCTGCGCGCGGGCGATGTGCAATGGATGACGGCAGGCGCGGGCGTCGTGCATAGCGAAATGCCCGATCCTTCTTTCATCGCGACGGGCGGCCGCGTGCACGGCCTGCAACTGTGGGTGAACTTGCCCAAGCGCGACAAGATGATCGCACCGCGCTATCAGGAAATGCCGTCGGCGGGGATTCCCGTCGCGACATCCGCAGACGGCAAGGTGCGCGTGAAAGTGATTGCGGGCGAGGCACTCGGCGTGAAGGCCGCGATCGAAACGCGCACGCCAATCCTCTACCAGCATTTCACGCTGCAGCCTGGCGCGCAGCTCGTACATCCCGTGCCGCGCGACTATCGCGTGTTCGCTTACGGGCTGTCGGGAAAAGGCCTGTATAGCGACGAGCGGCTCGAAATCGACGCACAGCAGATGATCGTGTTCGACAACGACGGCGACACGGTGACGATCGCCGCCGGCCCTGAACCGCTCGAGGTGCTGCTGTTCGGCGGCGTGCCGCTGAACGAGCCTGTCGTCCGTTACGGCCCGTTCGTGATGAATACGGAAGACGAAATCCGTCAGGCTGTCATCGACTATCAGGCCGGCCGCATGGGACAGATCACACACTAGTCGTCCATACGGCTTTTCGCGGACCGGCACTCAACCGCGAATCGCAGCAAATTCGTTCACAATAGCGGTTCGAGCCGCGCGCCGCGTCCTGCGCCGCGCGGCGCTATTGTTCCATCTGAACGTTCCAACTCAACGTCCCGCACAGGAGCGCGCATGGCAGACACGAAGGTCACCGCACACATCGGCTCGACGGATTTCCAGGTGCTGTTCGACGATGGCACACACACATGGCTCGCCGACGAGCCCGAGTCGCTGGGCGGCGGCGATCGTGGCCCGACGCCGAACTCGCTGCTGCTGTCGAGCCTCGGCGCGTGCACGTCGATTACGCTGAAGATGTACGCGCAGCGTAAAGGCTGGCCGCTCGAAGAAGTGCGCGTGACGCTGTCGATGCAGAAAGAAGGCGACGGCACGGCGATCGACCGCCAGATCGTCCTGACGGGCAATCTGTCGGACGAACAGCAGGAACGACTCCTGCAAATCGCCAATGCATGTCCCGTGCACAAGATCCTGAGCAATCCGATCTCGATCCGCACGGGCCTGGCCGTTGCCTGATATTGCGTGAATTTTGAGCTTTAAGAGGAAGCTGTCGTCTTGAACTTCGAACATCTCATTCAGATCAACGATCCGCTCAATCCGCTCGTCGAATCGCTGACGCGCGAACAGCTGTGGGAAGGGCTCGTGCTGCGCGCGGAGCAGCCGCAGCTGTTCGTGATGGGCCTCGACAGCTGCTCGATCCTGTCGCGCACGGAAAGCACGATGGAGCGTGAGCTGCATT
This sequence comes from Paraburkholderia sp. SIMBA_054, assembly GCF_046534875.1. NCBI lineage: Bacteria > Pseudomonadati > Pseudomonadota > Betaproteobacteria > Burkholderiales > Burkholderiaceae > Paraburkholderia > Paraburkholderia sp. SIMBA_054. Next base: position 31,134 of record NZ_JAWRXV010000070.1, read on the forward strand.
ACGGCCATGCGACCGTGCGCGATCACGTCACGCTCACGCCGCAAAAAAGCGTGCGCTACGACATCAGCGCGACGGCCGACTACGTCGGCGGCTCGCTGACGATGACCATCGAGCAGCCCGACGAGCTGCAACTCTTCCTGCGCTTCGAGTACAGGACGAGCCTGCCGTCCGCCGACGAAAACGTCGACCCGGACGCGCATCAAACGGAAGAGATCGTGAAATCGGCGTATCGCGAGTCGGACATCGATACGGTCCGCCTGATCCGCCAGTTCGTCAGCGCGCGCAATACGCCTGACCAGTTGCACTAAATCCAGCGCGCCGCCAAAGCCTTCAGGCGGCGCAAATCCCCTCGCCTATCGAAACGTTAAACCGATTAATTTCGAAACCTTGTAAATGGGAATGGTTATCATTTAGAATCAATCTAACGAATCGACGAATACCAACGGCAAGCATGACGAACATGACACGCTCTTCCACGCTTAGCCTGCGCCGCCCCGCGGCAGCGGCATTGACGACCAGTCGTCCCGCCAAATCCGTGACGACGGCGCCTGCGAAACGCCATGCAGCCAACGGCAATGACGCAGCGCCGTCGACAGCAGAAACATCCGAGCGCGTGCTGCGCAGCGATGCGCTGCTTCAGGGCCGTACCCATGTGAGCATCATGCACAACGGCGAGACGTATCAGTTGCGTGCAACGCGACTGGGCAAACTGATTCTGACGAAGTAACGAATGCCGCAGTAAAGATTGTTTTAGTACAGGGTATTGTGGGGACCACCTCCCAGAGAGGTGTTGGGCACTAGCCAGCCACGACGGCTTGCACGCGAGATCTAGACCCCTTCGTGCAGACACCAAGCCAGCCGTCGAAGCAAGCCAGGCCGCTTTTTTTGGTTCTCACCGCGACGTGCGCGCTTATGAATCGCGCAACGTTCATCGATGACAGAAGCGAAGCCGTGCAGATGACAACATCTGCACGGCTTTTGTCTTTTGCGACCCGCGCGGGAACCGTCAGCGCAGTTCGAGCGCGGCAATGCCCGCGCGTGCAATCGCCGTATCCTGCTCCGATTTCACGCCCGATACGCCGATCGCGCCCACCGTCTCGCCTTCCACGACGATGGGCACACCGCCTTCCACGAACGCGGCGAGCGGCGCACTCAGAAACGCGATGCGCCCCTGCTTGATGATGTCTTCGTAGACCTTGGTTTCGCGGCGCCCGAGCGCGGCTGTGCGCCCTTTCGCGGTCGCCATGTCGACCGTGCCGGGTGCCGCGCCATCCATTCGGTGCAGGTGAAGGAGATGACCGCCGTCGTCGAGAATCGCGATCGTCACGGTCCAGTGATTCGTCGCCGCATGCGCGTGCGCCGCGGCGGCCATCTTGCTGACGTCTTCGTCGGTCAATACGGGTTTGGTTCTCACAGGCGCCTCGCTCGGGTACGCGGCGCGCCGCCGATCAATGTGCCGGCCAGTACCAGAACATCAGCCACCACGCGCTATCGACGACGGCCAGTGCTGCCATGAACCATACCACCGACAGCGCGCGCTGGAAAACCCGCGCCGTGTAGCGGCGCGTCACGAGCCACGCGAGCCACGCGCTCCACGCATTCGAGATCACGAGAATCGCGATGCGAACGTCCGACGCCCAGTCGAGCGGCACATGTTCGGCCTTCAGCAGCGACAGCGTCGTCGCCGACAGGCCGAGGAACACGCCCGTGCCCGCAATCGGAATCAGCGCTTGCGCGAGATGATGCAGGCGCGTCATGTCGAAGCGTCCCAGCGTGCGCGTCGCGCCCGCCAGCAACGCGAGCAGCACCGTGCCGTAGACCACGCCCGTTGCGAGGATGTAGGCGATGATCATCGTGCCATCGAGCCACGAGAACACGTCGTTCTGTTCCGGATAATGCGTGAACAGGAACCACGGCGCGTTCGTGTCGAGCGGCCACATGATGTCGTGATCGACGAGCCATGTCGCGAGCGACTGCTTGATGTCGATGAACCACGGCGAGCCTGTCCAGTGGAATGCGCCGATCGCGATGCCGAGCAGGCCGTAGAGGATCAGCGCGGTGTCCCAGGCGCTCGCCTGCTTGTCGCCGAGATTCACTACTTCCGTCGACGGCTTGCGCCACGTCAGCGCGATCGCGTCGCGGTGTCCGCTGCAGCGGCCGCACATATGGCAGTCGGAGGCGCCCTTCATGTTGCGCAACGGCACGAGCGGCGCGCAATTGATGGGGATCACGCGGTGACCGTGTTCGCCTTCCTTGTACGACCGGCGCCACGCCTCTTCGTCGACTTTGTAGTGGAACGGCGCGAGACGCGCCAAAAGCGAAAAAACCCCGTTGACGGGGCACAGATACTTACACCAGACGCGCTTCTCTCGTCCGTATAGCAACCCGATGATCATCGCGGCGAATGTCGATCCGCCTAACACCAACAAGACTGCTTTTGGATACTGATAGACGCTGACCATCTGGCCGTAGATCGTCGTCAGACCGAAGGCGACGAAAGGCCAACCGCCCCAGCGCATCCAGCGTGGGATCGCCCAGCCTCGTCCGTATTTGCTCGCGAACTCCGCGAGCGCGCCTTCGGGACACAGCACGCCGCACCAGACCCGCCCGAGCATCACCATCGACAGCAGCACGAACGGCCACCAGATGCCCCAGAAAACGAACTGCGCCGCGAGCGTCAGGTTGTTCCACAGATGCGCGGTGTCGCCCGGCAGTTCGGTGAACGCGGGCACGAGAATCAGAAAAGCGTAGACGGCAACGACGACCCACTGAATACCGCGGATGGCAGCGCCGTGGCGCTGCATCCAGTTGCCGGCTTCTGCAAGCCGGCTGCGGCGATTTGCGACTGCCGTCGTCATGCCGCGCGCCCTGCCGTCTGTTGCGCGGGAACGCGCTTCGAACGGCGGATCAGATACCACACGACGACCCAGTACAGCGCGTACGTGATCAGGTTCATCAGCGCCGGATGCGCGCGATAACCCGTCAGCGTCGCGACCAGCGAGCCGAACGTGCTGGAGTCGTCGAGAATCATCGACGTGTTCCATATGCGGTCAGCGATGGTCGGCAGGATTTCCTTGTCGATCAGCTTGTCGACGCCCGTCTGGAACAGGCCCGCGCCGAGAAACAGCAGCATGATTTCGGTGACGCGGAAGAACAGCCGCCACGAGAAGATCTTGCCGCCCAGTTGCAGCAGGTAAAACGTGATGAATGCGAGACCGAGGCCCAGCAGCACGGCAAGAATCTGGCTCATGCCCACGTGACCCGACTGGCCGAAACCGAGGCCGTACAGAAAGATCACCGTCTCGCTACCCTCGCGTGCGATCGCCAGCGCGACCAGCACGGCGACGCCCCACCAGTTCGCGCTCTGCGTGCTCTGCCGCAGTGACTTTTCCATGTCGCGCTTGAGCGTGCGCCCGTGCGACTTCATCCAGATCACCATCTGCACGATCAGCACGCAGGCGACCAGCACCATCGCGGTCTGGAAATAATCCTGCGCATCGCCCGACAGCACTTCGGTGAACCCGACCAGCGCGGCGCCCAGGCCGATCGCGGCCAGAATGCCTGCTGCCACGCCCGCCCACAGATACGGCAGACCGTGACGCGCCTGTTCGTCGCCATTCTTCAGCCACGCGTACAGAATGCCGACGACGAGCAGCGCCTCGACGCTTTCCCGCCAAACGATGAACACTACCTGACCCATCGAAACCTCCAACCACTTCAGTGGACGCCGCGCGTCCGTGTTACGGCTCGTGCTGCCGCGACGTCACTTGGCGACGATCACGCCCTGCGCCTGCTGATGAAAATCATCAAAAAACTTGTAGGTGCCGGGATCGAGCGGAGCGATCACGACCACCGATTCGGCGCCCGGCGCCAGAACCTTTTCCTTGCGCAGCTCGACGCTTTCGAATTCCGCCGCGCCCTTACCCGTGTTCTTCACTTCGATCCGGATGCGCTTGCCCGCGGGCACTTCGATACGCGCCGGCGTCAGCTTGCCGTCCGTCATTTCGAGCTTGAACGTCACGGCTTCCTCGGCGGCGTGCGCCACGCCGAAGAACGATGCCGCCATCGCGAGAACGGCAAGCTTCTGATTGACTCTCATGCACCCTTCCTAAAAATGCGGCGCGCTCTCACGCGCCGCTCACTGCCGCTCGTCACGGCATCAGGGATCGCGATGCGATCGACACCGATCAGTAACCGCCCTTCTTGCCGATGCCCGCGAACGTGAAGTCGTATTCGAGCGTGAACGGCTTGAACCACGGGCCCACGCCCGTTTCCTTGTCGACGTGACGGCCGAACGCCATGTGGCCTTCCTGCATCGGCGGTTCCACGATCAGCTTCAGGTGATACTTGCCCGGGCCGGCGAGCTTGACGTTGTCGCCGTAGTGCGGACCGTCGTCGGCAACCATCGCCATCAGGTCGCCCTTCTGGTCATAGCTCGAACCCGGCTTCGTCAGTTCGTAGTGCACTTGCAGATAAGGCATCCAGTCACCTTCTGCGAACCCAGTCGGATTCTTCTTGACTGCATGGATGTCGGCCTCCAGATGCACGTCAGAATCCGACGCCTTGCGCATCATGCCTTCCGGGTCCATCGTGATCGGTTGAAGATAGACGGCGCCGATTTCCATCCCGCCGCGGATCTGCTGCTTGCCGATCGGATATTCAGCGGCCGACGCCGACATCGCGGCGACGGCAGCGAGGGCAGCTACTCCGCCGCTCAAGATTGACGAAACGCGCATTGAAACTCCTTTGGTTTTTTTAGACTGAAGTAACGAAAAGCCGAACTCGGAAAGGCGCGTTGAAGAGGTCTCGCAAGCGCGTGGTCTTCACGTCTTTCGCGAATTGTCCGATGCCGCCAACGCAAGTGCGAAAGCAGTAACGAACGGTAATGCGAACCATTCTCAATACTTGAACCAGTTTATCACTGTTCGGGAGGAGAAACAAATGCGAAAGCGTCGAAAGCCTTGCTGCGACAGGGTCTTACGCAAAGCTTAAGCGAAGTTTTCGCGCCGTTTGCGGCAAGGCGCCGCGATGGCGTCGCGGCTGAACATGGGTGAGACATGGAGCGACATGCGCGGCGGCAAAGCGCCGCGCCTCGTAGCCTTCCCCGCAACGGCGGAAACGTGGACGGAAGCTAGTCCGTGCCCGTCAGATGATCACCGACATTCGCGCCGAACACCCGCTCGCGCAGCAACGCAAGCTGGTCGCGCATCTGAGCCGCTTTTTCGAATTCGAGATTTTTCGCGTGCTCCATCATCTGCTTCTCAAGCCGCTTGATCTCCTTGGAGATCTGCTTTTCGGACATGTCTTCGAACTTCGCACGAACCTGCTGCTCCTTCAGCTCGGCGCGTGCTTCGTCGACGTTGTAGACGCCGTCGATAATGTCCTTGATCCGCTTCACCACGCCGCGCGGCACGATGCCCCGCTCCGTGTTGAACGCGATCTGCTTCGCGCGCCGCCGCTCGGTTTCGTCGATCGCGCGCTTCATTGAATCCGTAGTCTTGTCCGCGTAGAGAATCGCCTTGCCGTTCACGTTACGCGCGGCCCGGCCAATCGTCTGGATTAGCGAACGCTCGGCGCGCAGGAAGCCTTCCTTGTCGGCATCGAGAATCGCGACGAGCGACACTTCGGGAATGTCCAGCCCTTCGCGCAACAGGTTGATCCCGACCAGCACGTCGAAGGTGCCCAGCCGCAGGTCACGAATGATTTCGACGCGCTCGACGGTGTCGATGTCGCTGTGCAGATAGCGCACCTTCACGCCGTGATCGGCGAGAAACTCCGTCAGCTGCTCGGCCATGCGCTTGGTCAGCACCGTGACGAGCACGCGGTCGCCGGCCTTCACGCGCTCGTTGATCTCGGCCAGCACGTCGTCGACCTGCGTGCGTGCCGGCCGCACCTCGATTTCCGGATCGACGAGGCCTGTTGGGCGCACGACCTGCTCGGCCACCTGCCCCGCCGTCTTCTTCTCGTAGTCGGCAGGCGTCGCCGACACGAACACGACCTGGCGCATCTTGCGCTCGAACTCGTTGAACTTGAGCGGCCGGTTGTCGAGCGCGGACGGCAGCCGGAAGCCGTAGTCGACGAGATTTTCCTTGCGCGCGCGGTCGCCGTTGTACATGCCGTTCAACTGGCCGATCAGCACGTGTGATTCGTCGAGGAACATCATCGCGTCGGAGGGCAGGTAGTCGACCAGCGTCGGCGGCGGCTCGCCGGGCGCGGCACCCGAGAAATGCCGCGAGTAGTTCTCGATGCCCTTGCAGAAACCCAGTTCCTGCAACATTTCCAGATCGAAGCGGGTGCGCTGCTCGAGCCGTTGCGCTTCGACCAGCTTGCCATCGCCGTAGAAGAATTCGAGCCGGTCGCGTAGCTCGGACTTGATCGTCTCGACGGCGCGCATGACCGTCTCACGCGGCGTCACATAGTGCGACGAGGGATAGACGGTGAAACGCGGAATCTTCTGACGTACGCGGCCCGTGAGCGGATCGAACAGCTGAAGCGTATCGATTTCGTCGTCGAACAGTTCGACGCGCACCGCCATTTCCGCATGCTCGGCGGGGAAAATATCGATCGTGTCGCCGCGCACGCGGAACGAACCGCGCGCGAAGTCAGCTTCATTGCGGTTGTACTGCATTGCGATCAGACGCGCGATGATGTCGCGCTGCCCCATCTTGTCGCCCGTACGCAGCGTCAGAATCATCTGGTGATATTCCGACGGATTACCGATACCGTAGATCGCCGATACAGTTGCGACGATCACGACGTCGCGCCGCTCCATCAGGCTCTTCGTTGCGGACAGACGCATCTGCTCGATGTGTTCGTTGATCGACGAGTCCTTTTCGATGAACAGATCGCGCTGCGGAACGTACGCTTCCGGCTGGTAATAGTCGTAGTACGAGACGAAGTATTCGACGGCGTTGCGCGGAAAAAACTCGCGAAACTCAGAGTACAACTGCGCGGCCAGCGTCTTGTTCGGCGCGAAGACGATGGCCGGCCGGCCGAGCCGCGCGATCGTGTTCGCCATCGTGAAGGTCTTGCCGGAGCCCGTCACGCCGAGCAGCGTCTGGAACGACAGACCGTCCTCGACGCCTTCGACAAGCGTGTCGATCGCCGTCGGCTGGTCGCCCGCGGGCAGATACGGTTGATAGAGCCGGAACGGGGAGCCCTCGAACGTCACGAATTTGGATTCGTCGAGAGCGTCGTGGACTTCACTCAGATGATGTTCGGACATGGAAGCGGCACCTCGGCCGGGAGCAAACGACTATTCTAGCGTTTTGCGAACAGGCGGGCTGCCGCCTCGCCGGACGCCCAGGACGCAGCCGGCGCACGTCCGCTGTTGCGCCCGGATTGATGCGAACGCGGCATGAAAACATCGCCAGATCGCTGTTTTCATTGCAAATTAATCCGTTCACAGGCCCCGCCGATATCAAAAACCCCGGCGAGATTCGTTACAATGGCGCGTTGCGCGCCAGCGCGGCCGTCGGTTGAAAGCGTCGCCGGAACCTGGACCAGGACTTTCCGCCGCAATTGCCGAACCCGGTCGCCACACGGTGCATACGGTTCCTAGCAGCATCCGAAGTCGTCCCTCTTTTCACTACTGCCGAATCATCATGTCTCTGTTCTCCGCTGTCGAACTCGCTCCCCGCGACCCGATTCTGGGCCTGAACGAAGCTTTCAACGCAGATACGCGCACCACCAAGGTCAATCTTGGCGTTGGCGTGTATACCAATGAAGAAGGCAAGATTCCTCTGCTGCGCGCTGTGCGTGAAGCAGAAAAGGCACGCATCGAAGCGGCACTGCCGCGCGGCTATTTGCCCATCGAAGGTATTGGCGTCTATGACGCAGCCGTGCAGAAACTGCTGCTCGGCAACGATTCGCCGCTGATCGCCGCTGGCCGTGTCGTCACGGCACAGGCGCTGGGCGGCACGGGCGCGCTGAAGATCGGCGCGGACTTCCTGAAGCGCGTCAATCCGGCATCGAAGGTCGCGATCAGCGATCCGAGCTGGGAGAACCACCGCGCGCTGTTCGAAAGCGCGGGCTTCGAAGTCGTCTCGTACCCATACTACGACGCGAAGTCGCAAGGCGTGAACTTCGAAGGCATGCTGTCGGCGCTCAACAGCTACGAGGCGGGCACGGTCGTCGTGCTGCACGCGTGCTGCCACAACCCGACGGGCGTCGATCTGACGGTCGACCAGTGGAAGCAGGTGGTCGAAGTCGTGAAGGCGCGCGCACTCGTGCCGTTCCTCGACATCGCCTACCAGGGCTTCGGCGACGGCATCGACGCCGACGCAGCTGCGGTGCGCCTGTTCGCGCAATCGGAACTGAACGTGTTCGTGTCGTCGTCGTTCTCGAAGTCGTTCTCGCTGTATGGCGAGCGCGTCGGCGCGCTGTCGATCATCACGGGCAGCAAGGACGAAGCGGCGCGCGTGCTGTCGCAACTCAAGCGCGTGATCCGCACGAACTACTCGAACCCGCCGACGCACGGCGGCGCCGTCGTCGCGGCCGTGCTCGGCTCGCCGGAACTGCGCGCTACCTGGGAAACGGAACTGGGCGAGATGCGCGACCGCATTCGCGCGATGCGCAATGGTCTCGTCGAGCGCCTGAAGGCAGCGGGCATCGACCGCGACTTCAGCTTCGTCAACGCGCAACGCGGCATGTTCTCGTACTCGGGTCTGACAGCTGCGCAAGTGGACCGTCTGCGCGAAGAGTTCGGCATCTACGCCGTCAGCACGGGCCGTATCTGCGTGGCCGCGCTGAACACGCGCAACCTGGACGTTGTGGCTAACGCGGTTGCCGCTGTCCTGAAGTAACCATTGCGAGCGAGACGGCGCGAAACGTCGTCTCATACTGCTTGCGATTGAAAAGGCGCTCGTTTCGAGCGCCTTTTTTCATGCCGTTGACGTAAAGAACGCGCTCAACGCAAGTCGCGGTGAATGTCGTGCGTGACGAAGGCCGCATCGTTGTCGGGCATATCGAGCCAGCCAGGCTGCGCAAGCGAATTGCGGATGTCTTCGAGGCCGCTTTCCCAGTGCTGGCGCATCGTCGACAAGCCGAACTGAAAGTCCTTGTAGTGCCCTTCGTATTCCTTGTTGCCGTAGATTAGGTGAACAATGTTGTAACGCTTCGAGCACGATAGCTCTTCGGCAAGCTTGCACCATGGATCATCGCGATGCTCGGGCGACACGCGATCGAGCACTTCGCGCAGCACATGCCGAAAGCGCTGCGTGCGCTGCATCGTGTCCGTGACGAGGCGCGTGCGGCTCGAATACTGAATGTCCTTCATCCGGCCTTGCACATCGGTGATGTTGTCCGGCACGGGACCCAGCGCGCTCCACAAGTCGACCTGAAACGCGAGCGTGTCGCGGCGCGGACTGGCTTGCGCGACCTCGTACAGCGGCGTGTTCGACATCAGTCCGCCGTCCCAGTAGTACTCGCCGTCGATCTCGACGGCTCCGAAGCCCGGCGGCAACGCGCCCGACGCCATGAAATGCTCCGGTTTCAGCGTCTTATGGGCATTGTCGAAATAGGCGAAGTTGCCCGTGTGCACATTCACGGCGCCAACCGAGACATGCACTTCCTTCGAGTTGATCCGGTCGAAATCGCATAGCCGCTCGAGCGTCGCCTTGAGCGGTGTCGTGTCGTAGTAGCTCGCGAGTTGCGGCGGAACGGAAACGGCGGGCAACGGCGGCGGAAAACGCGGCGTGAAAAAGCCCTTCTGCCCATCGACGAGCGCGCCGACTGCCTGCATCGCAGTGAACGCCTTGCGCACCGTGTCGTTTGAATTGAAGAAAGCCTGTTCGAGGGCAGGCGGCATGGGCGGACCATAGGCCGGCTGGCAGATGGTCTCCCAGAACTCGCGCAGTTTCTCGACGCGATGCTCGGGCGCATTACCCGCAATGATCGCCGTGTTCAGCGCGCCAATTGAAATGCCCGCTAGCCAGTTGGGCAGGATGCCCGCCTCGTCGAGCCCCTGATACACGCCAGCCTGATACGCGCCTAGCGCGCCGCCGCCTTGCAGCATCAGCGCGATGGTCTCGTACTGAGGCAGCGCCGCGTGATGACTGGCGCGAACGCCGGACGCCGTGCCCGCCTGCTCGCTTTCTCCCGCGCCGGCACCGCCGGCGCGTGCCCGCTTCACACTCCGTTGTGAATCGCGTTGCGCCATCATCACCCTCCTCGCTTTTTGTGCGTTTATTGCGCGTTCATTGCATATACCAGCCGTGGCTTACGATGAACGATTGCCCCGTGAGCGCGGCCGTCGGGAACGACGACAGGAACAGCACCGTCTGCGCGACATCTTCGACCGTGGTGAAAATGCCGTCCACGGTGCCGCCGAGCATCACGCGCTTGACCACTTCTTCCTCGCTGATGCCCAGTTCCTTGGACTGCTCGGGAATCTGCTTGTCGACGAGCGGCGTACGCACGAAGCCCGGACATACGACATGCGAGCGCACGTTATGTTTCGCGCCTTCCTTCGCGAGCACGCGCGAAAGGCCGAGCAGCGCGTGTTTGGCCGTGACGTAGGCCGACTTCAGCGGCGATGCTTCGTGCGAATGCACCGAGCCCATGTAGATCACGATGCCGCCGCGATCGTCCTTGTACATGTGCTTGAGCGCGGCTTTCGTGGTGAGGAAGGCGCCGTCGACGTGGATGGCCTGCATCTTCTTCCAGTCCGAGAACGAGTAGTTTTCGATCGGATTAACGATCTGAATGCCGGCGTTTGAAATCAGGATATCTACTGAGCCGAGCTCGGCCGCGACCTTGTCGATGCCCTGGTTAACGGCATCTTCGTTCGTGACGTCCATCGCGACGCCGAGCGCCTTGCCGCCCGCCTTGTTGATCTCTTCGGCGACGGCGTTCGCGCCGTCCTGGTTCAGGTCCGCGATTGCGATCGCCGCGCCCGCCGCGGAGAGCGTCAACGCGATCTGCTTGCCGATGCCGCTCGCCGCGCCCGTGACGACGGCGACCTTGCCTTTCAGACTATCGTTAGATGACGACATCCAGAACCTCCATGCAGTTGATTGAGCAATGACAACATGGCGCGCAGGCACCGTAAAGCTGGCTGAATGGCATATGCCGTCCGGTCTATTGCTGCGCTGCGGCCGACTCCGCTATTGTGCATGAAGCTACGCGAACTACACACCCAAAGGCACGTCTTCCCGATTCGGATTAATGTGTGGGGTTCCGGCTACGACATTCACAAAAGGAGATCTGGATGAACTACCGACGTCTCGGCCGTTCCGGCCTGCAAGTCAGCGAGCTGTCCATCGGCTCATGGGTGACTTACGGCAATCAGGTGGACCGGCGCGCCGCGCGGGAATCGCTGGCGGCCGCGCGCGACGCGGGCGTGAATTTCTTCGACAACGCCGAAGTCTACGCGGGCGGCAAGTCCGAGCAGATCATGGGCGAAGCGCTGAAAGAACTGAACTGGCCGCGCGTGAGCTACATCGTCTCGACCAAGTTCTTCTGGGGGCTCAACGAAGCGCCCAACCAGTACCACACGCTCAACCGCAAGTATCTGCTGAATGCGATCGATCACTCGCTCAAGCGTTTACAGCTCGATTATGTCGATCTCGTGTTCTGTCATCGTCCTGACCCGAACACGCCCGTCGAAGAAACCGTGTGGGCGATGAGCGACATGATCACGCGCGGCAAGGCGCTCTACTGGGGCACGTCCGAATGGAGCGCCGATGAAATTCGCGCGGCATACGAGATTGCCGAGCGGCATCATCTGCACAAGCCCGTGATGGAGCAGCCGCAATACAACCTGTTCCATCGCAAGCGCGTCGAGCAGGAGTATCGCCGGCTTTACGAAGACATCGGTCTCGGCCTTACGACGTGGAGCCCGCTCGCTTCCGGTCTGCTTACGGGCAAGTATCGCAACGGCGTGCCCGCCGGCAGCCGCGCGGAACTGCAAGGCTACGACTGGCTGCGCAAGGAACTGACCGACTCAGGCAAGAACAGCGTGGTCGGCAGGCTCGGAGAAGTCGCGGACGAACTCGGCTGCACCATCGGGCAACTGGCGCTCGCGTGGATCCTGACGAATCCGAACGTCAGCACGATCATCACTGGCGCGTCGCGTGTCGAGCAGATCGCGGAAAACATGAAGGCGCAGGACGTAGCCGCGCAGATCACGCCGGAGCTCAAGGAGAAGATCGAAGCGATCGTCGGCGACGCTTATCAGTGACCGTTGGACACGCTGCGCAGGCCGTACAAATGATGGATGCGGCCTGTCGCGGCGAATGGGCTGCGAATTGGCGACAAACGGACGGCGGCGGTCCGCTCGCGTACCTCGCGTACAATACGCAGCCCCAACGTTTGACTCTGCGGCCGCGCGGCCGAAAGCCGAGGCAATGCGCTTTGCGCAGCGTTCTCATCGGCATTCGTCCCGCACGGCGACCGCCTAATTCGCTTCTTCACTAGCGCCTTCATTGCCATGCTTAGTTACCGCCACGCTTTCCACGCAGGCAATCACGCCGACGTCCTGAAACACGCTGTCGTCGTGCAGTTGCTGCGCTACCTCGGGCAAAAGGACAAGGCGTACTGGTACATCGACACGCACGCGGGCGCAGGCGTCTATTCGCTGAAGGAAGGCTACGCGACCAAGACCGGGGAGTTCGAAACGGGCATTGCGAAACTGTGGAATCGCAAGGATTTGCCGCCCATGCTTGCGGAATATGTCGATGAAGTGTCCGCGCTGAATGCCGATGGCGAATTGCGCTACTACCCGGGCTCGCCCTATCTCGCATGGCGTCTGATGCGCGAGCAGGACCGCATGCGTCTGTTCGAGTTGCACAGCACCGAGATCGACGTGCTGCGTCACAACTTCCGCGACGCGGGTCGTCGCGCGATGCTCTTTTCGGGCGACGGCTTCGACGGCATCAAGCCGCTACTGCCGCCGGCGCCACGTCGCGCGCTCGTGCTCGTCGATCCCTCCTATGAAGACAAGCGCGACTACGGACGCACGCTGAATTGCGTCGAAGAAAGTCTGAAGCGGTTTGCGACGGGAACGTATGCCGTCTGGTATCCGCAAGTCGCTCGACCGGAATCGCAGCGCTTTCCCGACCAGTTGAAACGGCTGCAGGACAGGAACTGGCTGCATGTTTCGCTAACCGTCAGCAACCCGCCCACCGACGGCTTTGGGCTCTTCGGCAGCGGCATGTTCATTCTGAATCCGCCCTACACGCTGGCGAAGATGCTGAAGGAAACGCTGCCGTGGCTCGTCGAGGTGCTGGGCCTGGACAAGGCCGCGCAGTTCAAGATCGAGCATCGCGGCGATTGAGCGGCCCAACGGGTATGCGGCTACTTGACCTGCTCGGCCGCCTTGCGAGCGAAGTCGTTCGTATAGGTCGCCTTCAGATCGACCTTCGACGCATCGAGCCGCGTATCGAATGAAGCGAGCGCGCGCAATGCCGTGGGCGGTCCGTCGGCCGGCATCAGGCCATCGGGCGAGTAAGCCTCGCGGACATTGTGGAACGCCTCGATGTACAGCGCCTTGTCGTTGAGCAGATAGGCTGGCGGCACCATCTTCACGATGTCGTCATCGCTAGCCGTCTGAAGCCAGCGATCCGCGCGCACGATTGCATTCGCCAACGCCTGTATCGTCTTCGGATTCTTCTGTATGAAGCTGTCCGATGCGTAGAGCGTCGCCGCGGGCATCGTCCCGCCGAACACTTCCTGCGTGCCCTTCACGGTGCGCGTGTCGACCAGCACCTTGATATCGCCCGAGCGTTGCAGCTTCGTCATCATCGGGTCGACATTCGACAGCGCGTCGACCTGTCCGTTGCTCACTGCGGAAATCACGGTCGCGCCGCTGCCTACGCCAATCACCGAGATATCGCTGCGTTGCACGCCGGCCTTGCGCAACGCGACGGTCAGCACGAGATCGGTCGACGAACCGGGCGCGCTCACACCCACCTTCGCGCCTTTGAAATCAGCCAGCGACTTCAGCGTGTCGGCTTTGCTTTTCGTCACCCCGACGGCAATCTGCGGTGCCCGCCCCATCAGCACGAACTCGCGGTAGTGCTGGCCTTTCGCCGCCATGAAGATCGTGTGCTCGTAGGCGCCCGCGCCGACGTCCGCGCTGCCGCCCACCACCGCTTCGAGCGCCTTCGATCCGCCCGCGAAATCCTCGAGCGTCACGTCCAGTCCTTCGTCCTTGAAGAAGCCCAGTCGAGAGGCCGTCAGCACAGGGAGATAGTAGAGACCCGGCAGGCCGCCGACCGCCATTGTGAGCGTCGGCTTTTCAGGCGTTTCCTTCGCGATGGCAGGGTGCGCCGCAAGTGCCAGCAGCGCCGCGCACACACTTGCGGCACGACTAAACCAGAGGTCGCGCATTCTTTGTCTCCTGTTTTGTTCGAATTGTTCGTCTCGCTGCGTGGGACGCGTGGAATGCACACCCCGAGCGATGATCGCGCAGCGATTGTCGTCTGAGGGCGTAGTGCGCGCCATGCGCCGAAACCCGAATAATGAAACGAGTCGCCGCGCCAGGCTGAACTATTGCGAATGCGGCACGTATCGCGGACGCGGCTGCGGCGTCGACGGATTGGGATAGGGAGCCTGCGTGGCGCCCGGCACCTGAATATATGGCGCCACGATGTAAGGCGGCGCCCCGTTGGGCGCGAGTTCCTCGGGCGCGGCAATCGGCTGTGCCTCGACGATGCGGCTGTGTGACAGCGGCCCCGTCGTCAGGATAGTGCCGCCCTGGCCGTCGCTGATGCCGGCTTGCGTGTCGAGAACCAGCGGCGGCCGGCTCGTCGGCGAAGCGGCAAATGCCGTCGATGCTGCCCCCAGCAGCACGACAGCGGCTGCGAATCGCAGCAGATGAATCGAGTGGTCTGAAAACATGGGCGCCCCGGAATGATTGTAGGAATGCCGGTTATCGCGAAAACATCATACCTTACCGCGGCGCAGGCATTTGAGCTAGTCGCCGGCGACCAGCGTAGCGCAATCCACTGGCTCCAGATGTGACAAAGCCCCGCATGACGGGGCTTGATCTTGCAACCGGGGCTCGCGGCGCATCACTGCCGCGCGAGCCGGGGCGAACGACTTACAGCGAGTAGCCGCTGGTTTCGAGCGCGCGGATACGCTGTTCGAGCTGGACGATATCCGACGATTCTGCGAGGTAAGCCTCGCGACGGGTACGTTCAGCAGTTTCAAACCAGTTGCTCAGCTTTTCGATTACAAATGCAAACATGATGAACTCCAAGGATCAGTTAAGAATCCCCGGTGAATTGGGCATCAGGGATTTCCCGTAGAAGGGTTAACCCGGATTATAGCCTTCTGGTGAAACCTTGCCAGTGAATTGCACGAATGACGTGCATTCCGTTTTGGAATGGTGCATGTTAATTTCACAGTCAAATCATTGATTTCCAGCGTATTTTTGAAATTCATCGAAAAATCGATCGATCAATACACCGTTTTGGCACCATCTTGGTGCCAAAGTCACGATTACTCACAACGCGGCACCACTGTTTTTCAATGCCCGTGACAATGCGGCGCAGCCGGCGTCGAATCCACAGCAGCAAGGCTTTCGATAATCGGGCAATCCGGACGGTCATCGCCATGGCAATGGTCGGCAAGATGCGTGAGCGTGTCGCGCATCTCGGTCAATTCGGCGATACGGCGGTTCAGTTCGGCAACATGCTCCAATGCAATCGACTTCACCTCCGCGCTCGCACGCGACCGGTCGTTCCACAGTGCAAGCAGCTTGCGAATATCCTCAACCAGAAACCCCAGGCGCCGCGCCTGGCGGATAAACCGCAGCGAATGGACTTCCTGCGTTCCGTAAACCCGGTATCCCGCCTGCGTGCGCTCCTTCGCTGCGAGCAATCCGACGCTCTCGTAATAGCGGATCATTTTCGCCGTCACGCCCGACGCACGGGCCGCTTCACCAATATTCATCGCTCGTTCCCCACTCTGCCTTCACGATATGTTGCATGATTCTTGACCTTCCCACAGTGGGAAGGTCAATCATGTAGTTGCCGGTCGACAGGCATAATTCAACCGTTGCAGGACTTACCAGCTAGAGGAAAAGCATGAGCATCGAATTCAAGGTAGAAGGCATGAGCTGCCAGCATTGCGTCGCCGCCGTCACGCGCGCCATCCAGGAACAGGACGCAGGCGCCCAGGTTCAGGTCGACCTGCCGGCGGGCAAGGTCGCCATTCAGTCGGCCGCGTCCATCGATACGCTGAAGGCCGCCATCGACGAAGCCGGCTACACGGTCGTTGGCGTCGACGGCAACTGAGCGGAGAACACGCGCATGTTCAAGGTGGCCGTTATTGGCGCATCGGGTTTGCTGGGACGCGCGATCGTTGGTGAACTGACGCAGCAGCCGGACTGGCAGCTCGTGCAGACGACCTTCAGCCGTCCCTTCGGGCAAAGCGTCACGCTCGACATTCGCGATGCCGACGCCGTCGCGCAGTTCGTCGATCGCGAGCGGCCGGACGCACTCGTCATCGCGGCAGCCGAGCGGCGTCCGGACGTGTGCGAGCACGATCCGGCGCTCGCGCGTGCGCTGAACGTGGATGCCGTGCGCGCGATCGCATTGGCGGCGCGGCGGCACGGCGCGTGGGTGCTGTCCATTTCCACCGACTACGTGTTCGACGGCACGCAACCGCCCTATCGCTACGACGCGACGCCGTCGCCGATCAACGCCTACGGCCGCAGCAAACTGGAGGGTGAGCAGGCGCTCGCCGAATCGACGGATCTCGGCTGCGTGTTGCGCTTGCCGCTGCTGTTCGGACCGATCGTCGACTGGCAGGAGTCGGCTGTGACGAGCCTCGTGCCCGCGATTGCCGCGTCGGCACGTACAGCTTCGTCCGAAGTGAAAGCCGCCGTGATGGACGCGTGGGCGATCCGCTATCCGACGTATACGCCCGACGTGGCCGTCGTCGTGCGTCAGTTGCTGGAGTGGCACGCGCGCGACGAAGCGGTGTGCGGCACGGTCCAGTGGTCCGGCGACGAGCCGATGACGAAGTACGACATCGCGCAGCGTCTCGCCAGCGCGTTGCAGATCGACGCGCAACTGACGCCGCAGCACACGCCAACGGATGCGACGCCGCGCCCGCACAACTGTCATCTCGATTCGACGCGGCTCGAAACGCTCGGCATCGGCCGGCGCACGCCGTTCGATACGGCGATACGCGACGTGCTCGCGCAATTTCCGTGGCGCGGTTAGCGCTGCATCGAGCGCTGTAGAAAGTCAGTGGAAGTCGCGGCTCATCGATTGCAAGCCGCCCAGCAGATGCGACATATCGACGAGCCGCTGCGCCACCAGGTGCCGCACTTCGCCTTCGCATTGCCACGTGCCGTACACGGCGAGCAGCGATGCGCCGAGCGCTTCTTTCCTTTGTCTTTCCAGCAAACTCGGCCACACGATCACGTTGACGTTGCCCGTCTCATCCTCGATCGTCACGAACAGCACGCCCTTGGCCGTTCCCGGCCGCTGCCGCACGGTGACGATGCCGCAGCCGCGCGCGAGCCTGCCATTGCGATAGTTGCGCAACGTCGACGCGGGCATCAGACGCTGTTCCAGCAACGCGGGCCGCAGCAACTCCAGCGGATGACGGCCTAGCGTCAGTCCCACCGAGCGGTAATCGGCAACGATGTCCTGCGCCTCCGACGGCGCACCGAGTTCGGGCGTATCGTCCTGAACGGCGGCAACCGATAGCATGTCCTTGTCGGGCACGGCGTCCACCGAATGCCACAACGCTTCGCGCCGGTTGCCCGCCAGCGACGACAACGCATTCGCGTCGGCGAGCACGTGCAGGTCACGCCGGTTGAGTTGCGCCCGGCGCGCGAGATCGTGAACGCTTCCGAATGGCCGCACCGCGCGCGCGTTTTCGATACGCTCGGCTGCGCCGTCTTTCATGCCGCGCAGCAGCGACAGGCCGAGGCGAACGGCGGGACGCGCGCTACCCTCCACCACTTCGAGCGACGAGTCCCAGCCGCTGATCGTCACATCGACGGGCAACGCGATTACGCCGTGCCGTCGCGCGTCCTGCACGAGTTGCGATGGCGAATAGAAACCCATCGGCTGGCTGTTGAGCATCGCGGCGAGAAACGCCTCGGGCTCGTGGCATTTCAGCCAGCTGCTCGCATAGACCAATAGCGCGAAACTCGCCGCGTGGCTCTCCGGAAAACCATATTCACCGAAGCCTTTGATCTGCTCAAAAATCGCCTCGGCAAAACTCTGCTCGTAGCCGCGCTCGCGCATGCCGTTGACGATGCGATCGTAGTATTTTTCGAGCCCGCCCTTGCGCTTCCATGCGGCCATCGCGCGACGCAACTGATCCGCCTCGCCCGGCGTAAAACCCGCCGCGAGAATCGCGACCTGCATCACCTGCTCCTGGAAGATCGGCACGCCGAGCGTGCGGCCCAAAGCTTCGCGTAACGCCTCGCTCGGATACGTTTCCGGTTCGAGTCCCTGCCGCCGCCGCAGATACGGATGCACCGCTCCGCCCTGGATCGGCCCTGGCCGCACGATCGCCACTTCGATCACGAGATCGTAGAACTCCTTTGGACGCAGCCGCGGCAGCATGCTCATCTGCGCGCGCGATTCGATCTGGAACACGCCGACGGTATCGGCGCTCGAGATCATGTCGTAGGTCGCTTTGTCTTCGGGCGGAATGTGCTGCATCTCGAAGCGCTCGCCAATGCGATCCGACACGAGATCCAGCGTGCGCCGGATCGCCGACAGCATGCCGAGCGCGAGCACATCGACCTTCAGCAAGCCAAGCGATTCGAGATCGTCCTTATCCCACTCGATCACCGAGCGATCGGCCATCGCCGCATTCTCGACGGGCACGAGCCGCGTGAGCTTGCCGCGGCTGATCACGAAACCGCCCGAATGCTGCGACAGATGACGCGGGAAATTGAGCAGTTGCGACGCAAGCCGCGCCCACGCCTGAATCAGCGGCTTTTCCGGATCGAGCCCCGACTCTTCGAAGCGCTTGAGCAGATCGTGACTCGTATCGAACCATTGATGCGACTTCGCGACGGTATCGACGATCTGCGGATCGATGCCGAGCGCCTTGCCCGTTTCGCGCAACGCGCCGCGCGGCCGATACGTCGACACGGCCGCCGCGATTGCCGCGCGGTCGCGTCCATACTTGCGATAGATGTACTGGATTACTTCTTCGCGCCGTTGATGCTCGAAATCGACGTCGATGTCGGGAGGCTCGCCGCGCTCCTTCGAGATGAAGCGCTCGAACAACATGTTGCCGCGCGCCGGATCGACCTCGGTGACGCCGAGGCAATAGCACACAGCCGAGTTGGCCGCCGACCCGCGCCCCTGACACAGGATGTGCTGACTGCGCGCATAACGGACGATGTCATAGACGGTCAGAAAATACGGCTCATAGCCGAGGTCGGCGATCAGCGCGAGTTCGTGCTCGATCTGCTCCTGCACGTTGAACGGAATGCCCGAGGGAAAGCGGTACTGCGCGCCGATGTACGTTTCCTGGCGCAGATACGCAGTCGGCGTGTAGCCTTCCGGCACGAGTTCGTCGGGATATTCATAACGAAGTTCGTCGAGCGAAAACGCGCAGCGCGACAGCACGCTGATGGTCTCGCGTATCGTATGTTCGGGATACAGATTCGCGATGCGCAAGCGCGAGCGCAAATGCTGCTCGGCGTTCGGCGCGAGTTCGTAGCCGCATTCATGCACCGGCCTGCCGACACGGATCGCCGTCATCGTGTCCTGCAATGGCTTGCGCGAGCGCACATGCATCACGACGTGACCCAATGCGACGACGGGCACGTTCTGCTTCTCCGCGACATATTCGAGCGCGCCGCGATGAATGTCGTCCATCGCACGCTGATGCAGCACGAGCCCGGCCCATGCGCGGCCGGGAAACGTCTCGTCGAGCCATTCGATCTGCGCGTCGAGCACCTCTTCGTTCGCCGGAAAATCGGGCACGAGGATTGCCAGGCAATCGGGCATGCCGCGCAGATGCGCGTGCTCGCGATCGGGCCGCGACAGGTCATGCGGCGTGAGGCGATATTCGCCCTTCGGCGCGCGCGTGCGCGCAACCGTGATCAGCTCCGACAAGTTGCCGTAGCCCTCGCGATTCTGCGCGAGCAGGATCAGGCCGAACGCAGGCGTGCCATCGGCGTTGCGCAACTGGAAGTACGAGCCGATCACGAGCGGCAAGCCCACTTCCTTCGCCGCCACATGCGCGCGCACGACGCCCGCAAGCGAACACTCGTCGGTGACGGCGAGCCCTGAATAACCGAGCTGAAACGCGCGCTCGGCGAGTTCTTCCGCATGCGACGCACCATGCAAAAACGTGAAGTTCGAGAAACAGAACAACTCGACGTAGGCCGGCAACGCGTTGAACGTCGTATCCATCGCGCGTCATCCGAACAGGCCGTGCAGGAACCAGCGCGGCTCCTCTTCGGCATCGCGGCTGCTGACGCGCTCGTAATAAACCCAATAGCAGCTACGGTCTTCGCCTTGCATCACGAAATAGTCGCGCGTGACGAGCGCGCCATCGAACCAGCCCGCTTCGATCCGCTCACCCGGCGATACCATCTTCAACGGCGAGCCATAAAACGGCCGGTGCTGGCGCATGAGCAGACGCACGGGCGTCGCCAGCATCCATGTCGGGCGCGGCAAGCCTCTGGGCAACTGCATTTTCTTTTCCACATGGTTGATCGACACCCAGCGGTTCGCGATTTCAGGCCGGTAATCGGCCGTCGGCGCGGGACGCAGCACATTCTCTTCGCCATTACGCGCGATCAGCAGTTCGATCAGCCGCGCGTGATCCGCCGGTGAGCCGCCCGGCTGAGGGAAAAGTTGATCGGTGGCGGGCGCGGCAGCGTCGACCCTCGATGCATCGAGCCGCAACGCGATGGCGGGCGCCTCGAATGTGAGACGGTGCAGCCGCTCCTTCACGAGACGCAGCAGATGATCTTCGCGCCACGCGGCCTCGCCCAATGCGATATCGATCGACGTCGGCGCCATGGCTTCGCGGCCGCGCTCATGCTCGAACGACAGCGTGATCGCCGTCACGGCCAGTTGCTTCGCGCACAGCCAGCCGCACAGCTGCACGATCAGCCGATGCGCGGCAAACACTGCGCCGTCCGCATGCTCCAGACGATCGGGCAATTCGAGGCGCGCGCTAAACGTGGGCGGCAGCTCGAGCCAGTCGAACAGTTCCGGCGCGGTGCCGAACGCGCGGTCGAGCGAATCCAGCAGATGCTCGCCACAGCGCCGCTGCAGGCCGGCGCGCGGCAAACGGCGGACGTCTGCAATCGATTCGCAGCCAAGACCGCTGAACCAGTCGGCAAACGGACGGATTTCCGGCACAGCGAGCATCGGCAGCGGCTCGAGCACGCGTTCGAGCGATGCGAGTTGCAGCACGCGCCGGTTGCCGTGTTTCGCCAGCAGCCATGCGCCCTGCCCGGTCGGCGCGGCGCTGATGCGCGCCGTCAGGCCGAGCGCGTCGAGAATCGCCTTCGCCTGACGGCACAACGGCAACAGCCCGCCGAAAAGCCGCAAGCTCCCGCCGACTTCGACGAGCACCGTCGCTTCGTCGAGCAGCGCGACGTCGGGCGAAAACTTCATCAGCGCGATGCCCACTTCGCGTTGCGTGGCGTTCTCGCGTGCGATATCGCGCTCGTACAGCATCGTTTCCGGCGACAGCGTCAGCACGCCACCGCGCTTCATCCCGAGTCGCACGCCCGCTGCGCGGGCCGAGCCGTCGGCGATCGCGACCTTGTCTTTCTCCAGCACCACGCTGCCGTGCCCGGGCTCAGGCGACCACCTCGGTCGAAAGACTTCGAGCGGCAACTTCGGCAAGTGGACGGCGAGAAAGACGCGCATGACGGGAAAACAGAACGGGGGTGGGTTGAAGAGGAATCGACAGAGGCTCCGCGCGTGTTGGGCCTCGTCGTTTCACGATGTCGACCATCAGACCGTCGGCCGAAGGTCGTAACGCCAGCCGCAATAAAGCCGGCGATGAGTCCTGAGCCGAGGCGAGCGGCCGGACCATGATGAAGAGCGTCTCAGAAGACTGCGCGGCCAGATGCAAACGACGCAGCGATGACGCCTGCGCATGCTGCGCCCACAAGATGAGCGCGCCGCAGGTGCCGGCGCGCAGAATCTGCTCGGCGGACCAGAAGGCGTCGGAGCTTTTGGGCGCTTTGACCTGCAGCAGCCTGTCGAGCGAGAGCCCGATGTAATCGAGGCCCAGGCCGTCTGGAATATGCGGCGGCTGTACCAACGCGATGGGACGATCGCCCAGTGAGCTCAATGCAGGCCGCAGCAGGCGCATCTCACCGACACCCGGCACCTGAACCAGCAAGTCGACCAGCGCACCGATGGGCCAGCCACCGCCGGGCAACTCGGTAGATAGCGCGGGATAGCCGGTATCAAGCGTGCGCCGCCCGCCGCGTGCGAGCTGCGAGGCTCGCCATAGCGATGGGTGAATCTCTTCGGCACGCGTGGCTGCGGATGACATCGGCGTAGGAAAATACCTGTATATATGTACAGTATCCTACACGGAAATTGACACGGGAATGGCACCCTTTTGGGGAAGGGTTCGGAGTTTTCTTAGGACTTAAGAGGCTGGTTTGGTGGTAGCCAAGACGTTTCGTCAGATGTTTTGTCGGTTTGGTTTTAGCGCAGATTGACAGAACGACAATTGCTGATCGCGCTGCTGGTCAATATGTGCAAAGGACAAAAACGGAAGGGATGGATGTGCTGGGCGTAGACCGTCAGTCAAGCGTCAATGCGGTGAGGTGGGCATTGGGTGCGAAGCTACGAGAATAACGCCCCGCGTCAGCGCACGCTTGGCAAAAGGGAACCGAGGGGATATCGCGAAGCCGGCCATTTCGGCTCGACCACGCTGTCGGGCGCGACCTCAAAACGTGCTCTACAAACGCCAAGACCCCGCTTTTGAGGGCGGGGTCTTGGTCTTGGGTAAGGAGCCTGACGATTACCTACTTTCA
>NZ_JAWRXV010000483.1:0-310 GCF_046534875.1 Paraburkholderia sp. SIMBA_054
TCCAAGCTCGGGCCGCTGATCGTGCCGTCGGTGTGCATCGTCGTGATCCAGTTGTGGGGATGGCGCGAGATCTTTTATGTTTTCGCGGTGCCGGGCCTTGTGCTTGCTGTCGTGTGGATGGTTCTCGTCACGAATTCGCCCAGTGAAAACCGCTTCTGTTCGGAAGCCGAGCAGCGCTATATCGCCGACGATACCCCGCGCCAGGGCCGGGGCGCCACCGCGTCGCGCCGCAATGAAGTCGCGCGTATTCCGTATCTCGATGCGTTCAATCGGACCAGGCCTGTCGCGCAACTGGAAACGATCCGCCAGG
>NZ_JAWRXV010000484.1:0-310 GCF_046534875.1 Paraburkholderia sp. SIMBA_054
CGTTGATCCAGTGTGGTTCGTCGCGTGCGATCGTATGGGCAAAGACATGCGCCGAACCCGGTGTCGCCTTGAAGCCGCCGGTACCCCAGCCGCAATTCACGAAGAGGCCCGGCACCGGCGTCTTGCCGATAATCGGCGAACGATCCGGCGTGACGTCAACAATACCGCCCCATTTGCGCAGCATTCGCATACGGGTGAAGATTGGGAAGACTTCGCAGATGGCCGCAAGCGTATGCTCGATCAGCGGCAGGCCGCCGCGCTGGCTGTAGGACACATATTGGTCCGTGCCGGAACCGATCACCAGCTCGCC
>NZ_JAWRXV010000485.1:0-310 GCF_046534875.1 Paraburkholderia sp. SIMBA_054
CAAGTAGACTGAATCGGACTGCAACAAACTCCAAGTAATTCAATATTTTCTTTCAATACTATATCCTCTAAACATTTTTTTGCTAAACCTATAGATCCAAAAAAAACAACCTTTTTCATTACTGCACCTCTTTTGATTTTTCTTTCATATCGCCAGTATTTTCAATATAAATACTTTCACCTCTAAACAATTTAAAAAACGTATTTATTAATATTTTAAAATCAAGTAATACATTAAATTTCTCTATCTATTCAACATCAACAGGAATTCTATCATTCCAAGGAACAGAATTCCTAACGGAAACTTGAGT
>NZ_JAWRXV010000486.1:0-310 GCF_046534875.1 Paraburkholderia sp. SIMBA_054
GGCAAGATCGACGCGGAAACCGCAGTCGCCGCTTGGCGCCGTAACACAGACGAGGCGCGTCGGTCGATCACCGATCAGTCGCGCCCGTCGCTTGCGAATGCCGCGTTCTCAATGCCGTCTCTGCCGGCTAACCCAGATGAGGATGGCGACGATGACGAGGTGCCCGCTGCCGCGAGCAAGGAAGACCCGTCGATGGTCGCTTACCGCGCTGCGCGGGCCGCGAGAGAACAGACCCGGCTCGAGCGGGAGCTCATGGATTTGGAGCGCGAGCGCGGGACAACGCTGCCGCTCGCAGATGCACAGCGCCTCG
>NZ_JAWRXV010000487.1:0-309 GCF_046534875.1 Paraburkholderia sp. SIMBA_054
CATATTTTGATCCATCGAAGATGAAGGGGTAGGGAGATTTTTTGTCGCCTAGCCAAATACCAATTAAAATTCCTGCAGCTGCAGTTTGTTTCAACAAATCTCTAGTTAATCGCTTGTGCTTATTCTTATGCAAAACTTTTTTTATTGTTTTAACATGGCTTTCTGAAGCATCGGGATTTTCAAAGGAATCTATTTTAAAATTTAATGTAGGTAGAGCTTCAATGAGTTCGAAAAGTTGATGGATTTCTCCAGTGGACACATAAAAATAGTTGGCTAAATCTTCTATCTCTCTTTGATACGCATCAGGTG
>NZ_JAWRXV010000488.1:0-309 GCF_046534875.1 Paraburkholderia sp. SIMBA_054
GGTATTCCTAATCTATCCAAAGCTCTGTTGAACGATTCTCTGTAAGATCTTGATGTCAATCCACCAAATACTAAATCGTTATCCATGCTGTTTTGTTTTTTTAATTGTTGCAGCTCATTCAAAAAATTTTCATGAAGGCCAGTTGAAACTACATACGAACCCTTGTTCAACGCTTCAACTTTATACAATTCACCATCAACTTTCTTGATATCCATCCATCTAACAGTAAGTGCATATTCAATTCTAAAGGAAGTACGAATTAGAAATTTAGTGAGCAGTTTCTTTTTCAGGCCATTCTCCCGCTCTAAT
>NZ_JAWRXV010000071.1:0-53613 GCF_046534875.1 Paraburkholderia sp. SIMBA_054
CGGTGAACTCGTCGTCGGCGTCGCCGCCGTCGGCAAGCCGACATACTAACGCCAAGGCGCGATTCCGGAAGACACCGTTCATCGATGTCCGTTATCTGCGAAATCGGCTTGCGTGCCGGTTTTCCGGTACTACACTTGATACCCCATCCCCTGCGACTCTGGTGGACGTCTCCTGACGCGACTGCTATGCGCCTGACTATTCTGATCAATGGCCCCGATCCCACCGTCAATCATGACTATGCGGTGCTTTGGCTTGACACTGGTGAACAACGCTGGTCCCGCGAGGCCCATGCAGGCATCGATCTGCCTGAGTGGGGCGAAATACATTACAGCGGCGACGCAACGGTCCTCAGCGGCTCCGCAGGACCGCTCTGCGTTCTGCATGGTCTGCGCGTGAACCGTCGTGAGGAAGTAAGTTGTGCAGACGGCACCGTCACGCTATCGCACGAAGCCTCGTATGTCCGGATTGCCTGGCACTGGCGCCTGCAGGCAGTTGATCGCACGCGCACCCATGCGGACAGTGCGCTGTTCGCAGGCGGAGTATCAGGGCGCGCGTCGTCCCCTATGGCCGCGCTGACCGGTGCGGGGGCAACTTGCGCGTTGCCCGGCGGAGTATGGCGCCGTGGTTAGGCGAGCTTGTCACCGGGGCGCCACACGCCTTGCGGGGATAAACTGGTGTCAATCGAACTAAAGATGCAACCCGCTCCAAACAGCGAACCACCTCATCTCGGGTTGCAAGTTTCTGTCAATGCTGAGCCGAAATCCGTTTTTTGATGCGCTGGGCGGTGTGGGGGTAGGCATCGTGTTAATGGGTACGGCATTATTCTCCATGCGAGAGATCAAGTCGCCGCTTGTGGGAGAATCCGCGCATCAGCATGTCCGCGATGCGATGGACGCCTGGCTAGAGAACCGGCCCGAGATTCGGCGCACGTCAGCTTCGTGGTACTCGAATGGGCGGACGATCTTGTCGTCGCCGTGCAGGCCGAGCTTGAGGCTGGTGGCACTGCTACTGACCTTGTTCGCATGATTGATCAGATAGAGAACGAATAGCAGATGCAGTTTCCGACTGCCCGATGGATTTACTTCGAACCGGAACTCCACGAACATGGTCGCAAATCCGCTTTGAAGCGGGCCGGCAGGCTTGCGCGTTGCGGAAGCCGGATCTAGCGACGCGACGAATGATCTTCTGCACAATGCGATTCGTGGCGAGCGCGGCCCAGATCTGGGCCAGTGCGACCTCGAGGGTGATCTTTCATCGTGCGCATCATGCTCACGCCACCCGTTCGCAAAAAAAAAACGGTGAAGAGCGCTATACACACAAGCCCGAATGCGATGTCGAGAATCGACGTGTAGTTGAAGGTGATGGACTGGCTGTATGCGCAGCCGAGCCGGTTTTCGGCCGTGCGGGAATCCATCCTGCCACCGCAAATATGCCTTCGACAACAAGGCTGGCGGCGAACATGGCAGCGTAAAACGTGACAAGCATGAAAGCGGTCATCCGCGCGCCGTAGTATTTGCGGTAGATGTTGAGAATGGGAAGGATGATGAGATCGCCGAAGATGAACGACGCGACGCCACCAACGCTGATGCCACCGTGCCACAGCACGCCAGCGAGTGGAATGTTGCCGACTGAGCAGGTGAAAGACGCGAGCGCAATAAGCGGCCCGGCAAATGCCCCCCACATCACCGACGGCACAGGATGACCGGTCAAGAACAGACGTTGCCAGATCCTGTTGGTACCCACGCGGAAAGCGCGCCCGCCACGAGCAGACCGATGGCGATGTCACGCCATAACATCGATCGGGTCATCACGTAAGTGTGACTGATCGCCGTGAGGCCTTTGCGCGAGAACAGACGTGCCGGCCATCCGCCTTCCTGCTCCTCGATTGAAATCGCGGCGTGACAGGGCGCCGTTGGGACGCTGGCGTACATTTTGCGCTTTTCCAAGCTCGAGACTCTGATCAGGAGCGGCGACGATCTGTCCGTTTACCGGGTCAACCCGTTGGCGTTTGCGCGTGATCGCGGCATAGGTGAGGTTGAATGCATTGACCTCTTTCTTCATGCGGCACGGTACGGATTGTTCGAGATGAACTGGGACGTTCTTTGTCCGCAGTCAGTCGGGAATGGTCCTCCATAGCTTCGGATCATTGCGCACGCTAAAGACCCACTATGTGCGTGGGCTATGCGACGTTACGGGCGAAACAGACCTGGACGATTTCATTGAAGTCACGTTTTCGATATCGCCGGAACTCCGGAGGCTGGCGTTCCACGATCCCGAGTCGCTTTCCGTCGAGGATTTCCACTGGAAACTGCGATTTAACGGTGACTGTCGGTTCGCCGGCCAGCAAGTCCGGTTTCTCGACTTCCTGAGGGGGCTGGTGCGCGGCCTCACGTTCCTGCCGCCAGGTTCGACGACCACTCTGCAGGCTGACCTTGCACCCGGTGCCTTGTCGGGCGTGAATGTCGAGACACAGGCCGCTTTTATGGTGCCGATCGCCGGCGAGCCCGCCACCTCGCCAACGCTGTTGCAGGTCGGATATGACGGACAACGGTTTGCGCCGGCGCTCTCCGTTGTGCCGCCCGGTCCTGTCGTCATTCAGGTGAGCAACGACGGGAGCACGCGCGGGTCGCTGCCCTTGATCAATTGGCCTCTCGAAGTCATTGCTCAGGCCATCAAGCCGCCGCTCGAATTTGATCCGTATCTGTCCGGAGGGACGCTGGTGGCGCGACAAACCTTCCGGCGCCTGTTCCGCTCGGAGCGCGTTGACGAGAAAGAGGGGCTTGGGATCCGGCAGGTGACGTTTGTTTTCACGGATCTCAAGGGTTCGACGCCATGTATGAACGCCTCGGCGATCTGAATGCGTACGGCCTCGTCAGACAGCATTTCGCACTGCTTGAGATGGTCGCGCAACGGTATTCCGGTGCTATCGTAAAGACGATTGGCGACGCCGTGATGGCCGTCTTCTGTCGACCCACGGATGCAGTGTCCGCGTCGTTAAGGATTGTGGAGGAAATCGGGCGCTTCAATCGCGAGCGTGGCGAACCGGCCATCATCCTGAAGATCGGGGCGCATTGGCCATCGATCGCCGTGACGCTGAACGACAATCTCGACTATTTCGGTCAGGCCGTCAACGTCGCCGCGCGCGTGCAGTCTTTCGCCGACGCCGGAGAGATTTGCCTCTCGGAAGCGCTCTATAGCTCGCCTTGGCGTCCGTGAGCTCCTTGCTGGCCGCACCGTCGTCGAATTCGAGGCTCCGCTTCGCGGCGTCCAGGGCAGGGCAAGCGTGTATCGCATCGCGTCCTGGGGGTGACGGTTGCGTCACGGATCTCGCCACCTCATTCGACGACGGGAAGAACGTCATTGCGTCGATCACGCTTACACGTAAAGTCGTGAAACGGTCCCATGGGACTGGATAGGAGCAGAAGCCACAAGCTACCGGCCTGGCGCATAGCCATCGGCCATGTGGCCGCGCGGATAGCTGCTGTAATGTGAAAGCTTGGGCCGAGGCGGAGCCAATTCAGACGGCAGCAGTGGGGTCGGTTGCTGTCCTCACTGCTGGAGCAAAATTGACGTTCGAGCCGTTCGTGAGACCCACGTCGGCAAAGTTGACCATCGCTGCAGGTGCCGCGCGAACTGGGCATCAGACTACTTTGACGACTTCGCGCGCGACAATCGCGAGTTCTTTCGTCACCCTCAGAAAGCGCTTCATGTGCCGGCCGGTGCCGTTCGCGGCCAACCTGCGCGAGATCGCGGCCCTTGACGGCGCCGAGGCGCCCCGACACCCGGTGCAACAGCATCGCCATCAGGCTCGACATGACGACGCTCCGCAGTTTCCCGTGCTCGACAACCGGGCGCCCGTGCGCTGCCTGGGCCGGGACTAATTCAACGCGAGCGGATCCATATTTATCGCAAGGTCACGGCCCGAAAGCACCAGCAAGACGAGCCGTGTGCCGCGCCTTTGCAACGGCATCGCGTGACTGCCCCTATCCGGGCTTATTTGACCGTCTATAGTGATGGGTGATGGCGGAAGACGCGTTTCGGAAAGCGGCCAGGACGCGGGACGACAGGCCGCACGCTGTACCCTTTGCGCGACATCTGGCGGTTTTTTGAATCGGGCATCAATTGAGGGTAGTTTTCGGGTTTCTCAAAAGGGGGAGCCGCGGCCAGCACGCAGCGGTTTGAAGCGGGGCAAGCGACCGGTTTCGCGCCGGTCAGAACGGAGAACGGAATGAAGAAACGGGTGGTGGGCCATCTGGCTGCGCTGGTACTGTGCGCGACGCCTTTCATGTCGGCGGCGGCAAAAGATACACAACTGAATGTGTACAACTGGTCGGACTACATCGCCAAGGACACGATTCCGAACTTCACCAGGCAGACTGGCGTGCAGGTCAAGTACGACAACTACGATAGCGACGACACGCTGCAGGCCAAGCTGCTCACGGGCAACTCGGGCTACGACATCGTCGTGCCGACCAGCAACTACGCGGGCAAGCAGATCGCAGCGGGCATCTTCGCGCCGCTCGACAAGTCGAAGATCCCGAACCTCAAGTATCTCGATCCGTCGCTGATGGCGCTCGTCGCGGGCGCGGACCCGGGCAACAGGTTCTCGGTACCCTGGGCCTACGGCACGACGGGGCTCGGCTACAACGTCACGAAGGCGCAGCAGATCCTCGGCAAGGGCGTCGCGCTCGACAGCTGGGACGTCCTGTTCAAGGCGGAAAACATCTCGAAGCTGAAGGCGTGCGGCGTCTCCGTGCTCGACGCGCCGGACCAGATGTTCGCGGCCGCGCTGCATTACATCGGTAAGGATCCGATGAGCACGAACCCGGCCGACTATCGCGAGGCGCTCGCGATGATGAAGAAGATCCGTCCGTACATCACGCAGTTCAACTCGTCGGGCTACATCAACGACCTGGTCGGCGGCGACATCTGCTTCGCATACGGCTGGTCGGGCGACGTCGTGATCGCAAAGCATCGCGCGGCAGAAGCGAAGAAGGCGTACAAGATCGACTACTACATTCCGAAGGGCGGCGCGCCCGTGTGGTTCGACGTGATGGCGATTCCGAAGGACGCGAAGAACAAGGAAGCCGCGATGGAGTGGATCAACTACATCGAGACGCCGCAGGTCCACGCGGCCATCACGAACGCCGTCTACTATCCGAGCGCGAACACGGAAGCGCGCAAGTACGTGGACAAGGATGTCGCGAACGATCCCGCCGTCTATCCGCCGGCGGACGTCGTCAAGACACTGTTCCTGTTGAAGCCGCTGCCGCCTGAAATCCAGCGTCTGCAGACGCGGCTGTGGACCGAGTTCAAGTCCGGCCGCTAAGCGGACCTGAACCAGACGATTGTGCAGGACAGCATCATCATGAGGTCCGCGACTCCCTTTTTGCCTCTGGTGCCGCAGTGGCTACGGTGAGCGTAAGATTAATCAGGAGATTTAGCCATGAAAGAAGCACCCGGAGTTAGCGGCGAAAGCGAGCCTTGTTTTGCCCGCAGACATTCTGCTGCGCTGGCGCGTGCGACCTTATATATTGCTAACGCGGCGGACCAGGACCTCGCGGCGCAAGCCATTGCAGAAATAATCCGTGACTTCGCTTCTGGCCATGGATCAGAGGAACTTATGGTCTTCCGGAGATCGCTGTCCGAGCGCCTTGAGAGGCGGGGCGATCACGCAGCCGCAATGGCGGTCTTGCAGTCGTAATGAAACGTTCCTTGTGGCGTCCCTCATACGACGGAGCGTCGTCGATAGCGCGCTGCGAGTCAGAGGTGTTGCCGGCCTACGGGTGGTGGACGCATCAGTGATGCCTACGATACCGTCTGGGAACACGAACGCTCCCACCATCACGATTGCCGAAAAAGCGGCGGAAATGATCATGCTGGCGAGGAATGCAACCCATGCCGAGACGCTCATAGCGGTTCCGGCCCGCTAGCGACTTATGTCACTACCTCTCCCGATCCCCTCCCAGCGATTCCGGGTCAATATGCGCCTACCGTCAACGGCGTGCGCTCCTGACTCCTGCCGAGGGTCCGACGTGCCTCGTCAAGATGCGTTTCCAGGGCATCGCCGCACGGATCACCTTCTCCTTGAACTCCTTGCTGTGGCGCCGGCGCCGTGTCGGCTGCACCACCTAGTCGTTCGACAACATTTCGTGCGCAGTGGCTTTCGACTATGTCGAAGACCTTGCGCCGGTTCTCCGGGAATTCCGGCGCGTAGCGCGACGGGGATTGACGTTTGGTGTTCTCCATGGCACTCCCCATGCGAGACTGGATGGATGCACGAACGCATGGCGAACGGACATACTTTACGACCTCGCGCTTCGGCCCATATTGGTCAGGTTTCGGTGAGTCGAAGCCGTACGCGCAAGCCTATCGTCGTCCTCTTTCCGACATTCCCAACGGAACCGAAAGCGGCTGGCTGTTGGATCGCTTTGTCGAAGCTCGACCGCTCGCCGGGATGCAGACCCTCTCGGAACGCCTGAGCCCAGCATACTGCGCGCGGCCGCTTTAGCGATTAATTCGATCGCTTTCCCCTATCGCATTGATCGTTAAATTTCAACAGTCCAGGTTTGATTTTCTGCCGGCAGAAAACTACACCAGAAAGTGTCATCTCGAAAATGTGCTGCCACGCTCCATGGAGGATGATATGTCTGACAAGCGACACACCGGAAGCGTTAGCGAAAGCGAAAGCCCTGCCATCCCCGCGCCAACTCCAAAGGTCAGCCGACCGATGAGGAACAAGGATTGGTGGCCGAATCAGCTGGATCTTTCGGTGCTTCACACGCACTCGCACCTGTCCTGCCCGTTGGAAGAGGAGTTCGACTATGCCGAACAGTTCAGGAATCTTGATGTCGAGGCGCTGAAGCAGGACCTGATCAAGCTCATGACCACGTCCCAGGATTGGTGGCCGGCCGACTACGGCCACTACGGGCCCTTGTTCATCCGCATGTCCTGGCATGCCGCCGGCACATATCGCATCGCCGATGGTCGCGGCGGCGGCGGCGAGGGCCAGCAGCGGTTTGCGCCGCTGAACAGTTGGCCGGACAACGCCAATCTTGACAAGGCGCGCCGGCTGCTCTGGCCCATCAAGCAGAAGTACGGCCAGAAAATTTCCTGGGCCGATCTGCTGATCCTGGCCGGCAATGTGGCTTATGAATCGATGGGCTTCAAGACCTTTGGCTTCGGTTTTGGCCGGCCCGACGTCTGGGAGCCCGAAGACATTTTTTGGGGTCCGGAGGACACGTGGCTGGGGGACGAGCGCTACAGCGGCGACCGGGAACTCGCCAAGCCGCTCGCCAACGTGCAGATGGGCCTGATCTACGTCAATCCCGAGGGCCCGGGGGGCAACCCCGATCCGCTCGCTGCGGCCAGGGACATCCGCGATACCTTTGGCCGCATGGCCATGAACGATGAAGAAACCGTTGCGCTCATCGTGGGCGGCCACACGGTCGGCAAGACGCATGGTGCTGCGCCGGCGGCAGGGAATGTCGGCCCGGAACCAGAGGGCGCCTCGATCGAGGAGCAAGGCCTGGGCTGGAAGAACAAGTTCGGCAGCGGCAAGGGTTCCGATGCGATTACCAGCGGGCTTGAAGGCGTATGGACCAACAATCCCACCACATGGGACAACGGGTTTCTGGAGAACCTGTTCAAGTACGAGTGGGAGCTGACGACGAGCCCTGCGGGCGCGAAGCAGTGGACGCCCAAGAATCCCGAGGCGAACGACACTGTGCCCGATGCACACGAGGCGTCCAGGCGGCACGCGCCGACGATGCTGACGACAGACCTGTCGCTGCGAATGGATCCGATTTACGCGCCGATTGCGAAGCGCTTCCACGACAACCCAGACCAGCTTGAGGACGCGTTTGCCAAAGCCTGGTTCAAGTTGCTTCACCGCGACATGGGTCCCCGCTCACGCTATTTGGGCCCCTGGGTCCCGGAGGCGCAGCTTTGGCAAGACCCGATACCACCGGTCGATCACGAGCTGGTCAGCGAACAGGATATCGTCGCCCTCAAGCGCACCGTCCTCGACTCTGGTTTGTCCGTCCCTGAGTTGGTTTCCACAGCCTGGGGCGCTGCCGCCAGCTTCCGTGGCACCGATAAACGTGGTGGTGCCAACGGCGCGCGGATTCGCCTGGCGCCGCAAAAGGATTGGGAGTCCAATGAGCCGCCGCGGCTGGCAAAGGTCCTGACAGCGCTTGAGCGCATCCGGAAAGACTTCAACGGCTCGCAGTCCGGTGGCAAGAAGGTTTCGCTTGCCGATCTGATTGTCCTTGGTGGGTGCGCTGCCGTCGAGGAAGCGGCCGGAAAGGCGGGATACAAAATTAGCGTCCCGTTCGCGCCGGGTCGCACCGATGCCTCGCAGGAACAGACTGATGAGAGCATCTTTGATGTGCTCGAACCGATCGGCGACGGGTTCCGCAACTATTTCCGAGCGGAAGACCCCCTGTCGCCGGAGGCCCGTCTGCTGGACCGGGCCAACCTCTTAAAGCTGACCGCGCCCCAGATGACGGTTCTCGTTGGCGGCATGCGCATGCTCGGTGCAAACCACGGGCAATCGAAGCACGGCGTGTTCACCGACAAGCCGGTTACGTTGAGCAACGACTTCTTCGTGAACTTGCTCGACATCGGCACAGCGTGGAGACCTTCCGCCTCGGACAAGAACGTGTACGAGGGCAATGATCGCTCTACGGGCAAGACCAGGTGGACCGCGACGGCTGCCGACCTTGTCTTCGGGGCGCATTCTCAATTGCGCGCGCTGGCCGAAGTCTACGCGTGCGACGACGGGAAGGAGAGATTCGTGCGCGACTTCGTGGCGGCGTGGAACAAGGTCATGAATCTCGATCGCTACGACCTGCTCGGCCGGGGAAACGGTCGACGCGCGGTTGCAGCCGCGCACTAAGCGAGTGTGACGACACCGCTGCAGCACAAACGTGGGCGGCCTTCCCGAGGGTCGCCTGCGCCTCGTTGCTCGGGCGCGTCGCTCAACATCATGTGAAGGCAAGTCCATGGATCAAGACACCGCACCTGATCGCTCGCCTCAACTCGATTACTGTCTCCGTGGAGGAGTTGATCCTTGCGAGCCGCGAAGGAGTACGGGGAGGCGTGGTCCGGCACCGACGGTTGCACAGGATCTTCAACTACATCCTGCAGTTGCTGTACATGGGATGTCAGTGGAAGGCGCTGCCGATCGAAAGGAATGGAGAAGGTCGCGGCATCGCCCTGAAATCCACTACACGCGCATCTATCGGGCGTTGCGGCGATGGCCGGCCGATGGCTGCATCCACGCGATTTTTGCGGGCTCGGTGCGCAAGCTTCATCAGGACGGACTGCTTGAGCTCACGGTCATCCACGGCGACGGCACGACCACTGTCGCGAAGAAGGCGACAACCTGGGGTACAGCGGACACAAGCACCTGAAAGGGGACAAGGTGGTCGCCTTCTGCGATCGCCGCTGCAACGTGATCGCGCCATTCGTTTCTGCCCCGGGCAACCGCAACGAATCGCCGCTGCTGCGTGAGGCGCTGCCCCGATTGAACCGCATCGCCCGGTCGCCCAGATGAAGCAGGTTGATCTCTTTCCCGGCGGTGTGGTCGGCGCGTATCTGGCGGTGGCGGCGAGTATGGGGAGTGGCCGGGGTCTGGCTCGATGGACGATGCGTGCTTCCGGACCGAACAGCTCATCGAAGGCGGCTGGCAACGGGGCCTTGCGTCAGTAAGGATTTTCCGGCGTCGACGCGGTTCCGAGGGGCGGAAGGTCAGGTTCATGTTCAGCGCCGCCCCCCACGGCACGTCCGCATGCAGGTGTTCGACGTAGGCTCTCCAGCCCGGCTCGTTGTCGGCGAAGAGGTCATGCTCAACGAGATGGGCGAGCGACCGTCGGTTCAGACTCACATCGAGCAATCCTTTGGGCCATAGAAAATAGGCGCCTGCAGCTCGCGTCACAAATTCCAGCGGCGTCATCTCCGGCTCAACCTCCTGCAAGATGGAAAAGGTCATCAGTGATTCTTCCTGCCGGACGGCTTCGCCAAAGGTGTTGTAACGGTGGGCGCATTTCATGACGCAGGCAATCGCCTCAATCACGTCGCCGAGATGAAGCAGCAGCGCTCTGCGTTCCATGCCATCCGCGGCGCCAATAGCAGCACCCGCTGTCGGTCCTTCGAGCGCTCGGCGGGTTCAATCCGCTTTGCGATACAGCGGTATAACCGCGTGTAGACATCGCGGTCCTGCTCGCCAATCCTGAGGTACAGGTCGAGCTGGTCGGGGGTCATGCATTCGTCGGCTGCGCTTCGCCTCAACGCATCGCGGTCGATGTTATCTGCCATTGACAGTTCTCTATCTGGTAACCTGGCTAGTCGCAATCTCAGGGCCCCGGACTGTAACCGGCCAGCATCTCCTGCTGGTCGGAGTTCCGGATTAAGCCACCAGCAATTGCTGGGCGAAAGCAGATCGGTCCATTGCCGCGCAGCAAAACTGACCATGTGCTCGTGATGCGGCGTTACCCTCGCACTGCGGATCGGAGAAGCGCGGATCACTTGCCTGATCTGGGGTCCGCCGTGCGGGCGAACGGATCACCCGGCGAGTGTGACCGTGGACGCGACCCGCGATTCAACATTTAAAGAAGGCTGGATCAGGTCAATTCGCTGACTACAAACCCGTCCGTAGAAACGGTCAACCTCACAGCTTTCGGAACTCTGGCAGGGGCTTACCTGGGATCACTTGCCTGATCTGGGGTCCGCCGTGCGGGCGAACGGATCACCCGGCGAGTGTGACCGTGGACGCGACCCGCGATTCAACATTTAAAGAAGGCTGGATCAGGTCAATTCGCTGACTACAAACCCGTCCGTAGAAACGGTCAACCTCACAGCTTTCGGAACTCTGGCAGGGGCTTACCTGGGAGCAGGTTCACTGCCGGCACGGGACGGGACGGCAGGGCCGCTCAGAAGAGCCGAGATAGCGGCAAGCAACGTAATACTTTCCACTGCTTTTGCAAAAAATGATCGTGCACAACTGTTGCGGCAGGTGACCATTCCAGGGACGAGGCGAGGATGATCGGCACAGAGGCAAGGTTGGCGTCTTCGCGAAAAACCCGACAGAGTGCCGGACCGTCCGTGCCCGGCAGTAATAAGCAGATCAGGGCGCGCGAGCCGTGAAGCGCCAGAGCGGCGTCGCCGTTCGGTGCCCACACAACTTCCCAACCGTTCATTCTCAGTACGGTGGCCCATGCGTCAGCATCATGATCCTCGGCCAGGAGAACGGTGGGGCGGCGTTCAGATGTCTCCATAACGCGTCCCGGCATAAGGCAGATTCAAATACTAGCTGCAATAAGCGAGCCAAAGCGGAGACCAAAAAACCGGCCGCGCCGAGCGGCGACCGTAAAGGTCTTCGATTCCGTGCGGTGTAAAGCATGGCGGTGTCAGCCAGCCAGGGCGAGTTGCAGACCGGCCTGCACCCTTTGCCTGCCATGATTGATGCGCAACGCACGTCGTGTGCCAATGTTCTACACGCCTGGCATCACCGTTTTGCCGCGAGAGCGCGCGCCAAAAAGGCACGGACCTTGCTTGTTCACTGATACAGCAAGAGAAAGTTGCGCTGCAAGCGGCGAACGCCGCATTCACCGACGCAGACTTCGATGAAGAAGGGGGTGATGAAACAGCTAACTAATCAAAGCACGGCCAAACAACTGCGGATGGTGGCAGCGCTTGTATTGTTGACCGCATTAGCGGCTGCAAGCGCTCTACTGGCGAAAGCGCTGCTTCGGGCGCCGCGCTGGACAGCAGCGGCGTGATGGACGGCCACGCGGGGACGGCCACGCGAGCGAACAGGCTGCGGCAGCCGCGGCGTCGGGCGCCAGCCAATGACGTCGGTCCGGCGCCAATTTGCAGTCAGGCAATCTGGGTTGAACGCCTCATGACCAGGTAGAAGCCGCGACAGTAATACCGGCGAGTTGCCGACGTGGACAAGCGCGGACTTACTGTTCCGGCTGTACCGGTGCAATCGATGCATGCGACCCGGTTCTCGCAAGGACGGGAATGAACGCATGCACTTGCATCGCGGGAGATGCAATCATGGACCCAAGAACTTATTGCCAGATGCATATCTGCGGCGGCGATTTTACACACGTCAGAGTGTGCTTCCGTTACCTGTGACTAGTGATGGCGGCGTTCGAAGCAAAGAAGCCTGAAGCGGTCCGCGCGCCTCGTCTTCTCTGCTCGCGGCCGGTGATCGGCGCGCTCAACGAGCCTGCCTCGCCGGACGCGATCTGACACATTGTGCCGCATGTATCCGCGGCGTTTCGGTGAAGACATCGACCAGGGAGAAAAAACATGAAACTCCGGTATTTCCTTCAGGTGGTGGCTGCCGCGCTGGGTCTTGGTGTCGCGTCGACCGGCGCAGTGTATGCGCAGACGAGCGATGCAGCGGCGGGCGCCGCGAAGCTGTCGGCGGCGGACCAGCAGTTCGTGCAGGATGCCTCGCAGGCCAACGCCACCGAAATCGCTGCAAGCAACATAGCGCTCAGGAATTCGAGCGATCCGCACGTCAGGACATTCGCCCAGCAGATGATCACCGACCATACGAAGCTTGCGCACAGCATGGGCGCACTGGCTGCCAGAAAGGGCCTGGGCGCGGCACCGGCCGCCAATTCCGCTCTGGTCGGCAAGCTGCAGACGCTTAAGGGCAAGGAGTTCGATCAGGCGTACGTCGAACAGATTGCGCTCGAGGGTCACCAGAAGGCGGTCGATCTGTTCCAGACAGAGAGCGAAAGCGGCAGCGATGTGGAACTGAAGGCCGCGGCCGCGCACGCGCTGCCGACCATCAAGCATCACCTCGCGATGGCGCAGCAACTCGCTGGCACGATGAAGGGTTCGTCATGAGTGAGATGCTGCCGCGGCCAGCCTATGAGGATTTCCTATGCACATCACGTTTCCCGACGACCAGCCAGCGTTCGATGGTGCGAATCTGACCGTGCGTTTTACGGCGCGCGCCGACGGCAAGCCGGTTGAATGCACCATTACCGCCGAGGCGCTGGAAGATCATTTCGGCGCCGATTCCGCGCTGGAACCCGCCCTGATGGCTGCTTTCGACAACGGCCGCAATCGCATCCATTCGGTTTGCGCGGAAGCGCTCGCCCAGAACGGTGGCAAAGAAGTCGTGTTACATAGCGGACTGTTCAGGGTGGACGGCATGGAACCCGATCGCGGCACCACGGCATAGTCCGCCTGCGTGTCACCGCTTGCATTTGTGCCTTGGCGCGCGCGGGGTGGGGCAGCATAGTCCGCAACCACCAGTCAACGATGAAGGGAGGCGACATGTCACTGATCGTCGCAGCACGCTTTACGACATTCCCCGCCGCTGAAGACGCGGCGCAACGGCTCTTCGCTGCGGGTTTCGTCGAGGAGGACGTCATGCTGTTTTTCGTTAATCCGCGCGGCCAGCATGCACGTTTTCGGCTCGGCGGCGATACCAGCACCGACGCAAATGCGAGGGAGGCGCCGAAGGGCGCCGGCATGGGCGTCACGATTGGCGCGGGTGGTTGGTAGCGGTAGTCGGCGTCGGGATATTCGCAGCGTTTTCGGCGCCGCTTGTCGTGTCGCTGATCGCAGCCGGGGTGGGCGCGTATGTCGGTTCACTGGTCGGCGCGATGGCGCGTACCTTCGAAGCCAATAAGACAGGACACCCGGTGCCGTATTACGAAGAAACCCGGGAATCCGGCGTGCTGATCGCCGTACACGTGTCGCCGGACAACCAGATGGACGCCGCGCGCGGGTGTTGCGCGACGCGGGAGGCGCAGCAATCGAACGTGCGAGCGGCCGCTGGCAGCAAGGACGGTAGGCCGACTTCGATCCAACCAGACAGCCGGAGCCGCTGAACGAATTCAGCGGGAAGCACGTATGAATCGAGGGAATTTTTCGCTGGGATTTTTCAGCGAACTAGGAGACACGAACGGCCTGGATATGCCAGCCGTTCTGCATGCCGGGCGGTACATTCCAGGCATGCCCCATGCGGATAGATCCGTGGATCTCCGCTGCTGCATGAAAGTATGCGGCGACTGATTCCACGATTGGCGGAACCCCAGGAGGTATTGAATGGCTACGAACGTTGTTTCCGTGCTGAACGATCTGATCGAAACGTCGAAGGATGGCGAGAAGGGCTTTCTCAAGGCGGCGGAAGACGCGCATGACGCCCAACTGAAAACGCTGTTTCTGTCGCGGGCCGATGACTGCGCGCGCAGCATACGTGAATTGCAGGATGCGGTTCAAGGCTTGGGCGGCAAGCCGGAAACGCACGGCAGTATGAGCGGAGCCTTGCATCGCGGCTGGCTCGACGTGAAGTCGGCGGTGACGGATCGCAGCGACCACGAAATCCTTGCTGAATGCGAAAAAGGCGAGGATATAGCGAAGAAGCGCTATCACGACGCGCTTGAAGAGGATTTGCCGCCGGACGTGCGCAGAGTCGTCGAGGGCCAGTATCAGGGCGTATTGCAAAACCATGATCGCGTGCGCGATCTGCGCGACCAGTACGCCGCGGTCAGGCATTAATCGGTGGTAAGTGGCCGGCGCTCCGACGGGCGCCGGTGATAGGGGGTAAATGGAAGCCCCTGATCCTGTTTCACGTCGCACACGACATTATGGAGAACTAAGGCGGGCGGTCGGAGCAGTTAGCCACAAGATGCTAATCCAGTGGAGACAGTTGGCCTCGTCAATCGTGTCGACTACAAGGAGATTCCGCCGCGAGTCGGGTACACGCTAACAGCATTCGGCCTGGCTCCAGTAAGCTATCAAACAGATCAGCGTCCTCTCCGTGAATCACAACTACATTCGATGGTGCGAAAAAAGGCGCGCGAACCGGCACAACGCTAAGTCGAGCGTGAGGCCTGCCGAGGGGTTATTTGACATAAACCGAATTATCAACATTTCATAAGACTCCTAATGTAATCGATAAGACTTGAACCGATAACGTCTGTCGTATCGCTTTCGGTGCCCGGTTCGCTTCGGAAAATAGATAGGCATCCTACTCACGTGAAATAACCAGAGTTGTCGAACGGACATTCGGGAGTGTTGCGCTTTTCTGGCGTCCGACAATGACAATTTCAAGGTTCGCGGGCAGACTTCGCGCAACAGAAACGGCCGCCGTGTGACGCACCACCTTGACTCAAAAGTTGTTGGATACAAGCTTGATAGCGAACACCGAGTGATACGCTCCCAGCGGGTCATGATGCTGGAAGACCACGTCATAATTCACCCCCCAAATCATGCAGGCATCACCGGTGTGTCGATTCGTGCCGTTGGGGCGATGTGTTAGCGTAATCCGCTCGACCGTGAAGGATTTTTTTGTTTCCAAGTCCGTAATCACGAAATTCGGGTCCTGTTCAACATGCCAGCTTGCACCGTACTTCCTGTCGAGGACGGGCCTAATCTCATCCCAGTAGGTCTTATTGAAGGCCACATCAATCTCTGTGATGCGCCCTCCAGGGAACGAAACAAATACGCTTACCGGAGAATTGCTATTGCCGACCCCCACTCCAAATGGAATCCGGGCATGAGTCACTATCGCAGGCTGGACCCGCATTCCACTCTTCGATTTCGGCCGCTGAGGTCAGTCCGTATTTTTTCCCAAGTTCAAGGAACTTGTCGGATTGCCATCGCTCGGGGTTCATCTTGTAGTTCTTTATCCCGAGAGACTCCATCAACGATGATGGCGTCGTTTTCTCCCCCACGGATACGCCCTTGAAGTCGCAGGGGGTTTCCGCAGCGGCGCACGTTGCGGCAACAACGAAAAAGTACGGTACTAGTCGGTGAAACATTTCTCCCCCTGCAAGCCGGCGCAACACAGCGCCGCATGTACCAAGAATCAACGAACTGGTATGTTTTGGGCCGTTGCTCAGCGCACGGCCTCACGACGTGGGCCGTGTCAATACTGTCAGCATTGGCAGTTGATAATGTCGTGAGCGCTGCTTCTGCAATGAGTTCGCGAAGTAACGCTTCCCGAGAACTCAACGATTTTTCGTTACTCGATTCAAGTAACGGTTAAACGCTGCATCGTCGTCTCCAAACAACTGCACGACGCTACGATCCGCCCACCAGATCAGCCGCTCGAGCACGGCGCGTTTGGGCAGGCCGTAATGTGCCTCCAGCCGCTGGAGCGAAAAGAACTCGCGACCGTTCATCGTCACCACCAGCCGCTTGTCATCCGATTCCGCCTCGTCCGCCGGCACCGGCTGGACCAACACCGCTGAGGCAGCAAGCTCGCCATCGCTAGACACACGACCACGTGGCTTTGCGATCCCGCGTCGAGTCTTTGCCAATTCTTCGCGCAGCCGCTCACATTCGCGCACGAGTTCATCATGCTCATTTTTCGTTACAGTAACGGGTTTTCCCGCCGCCTTATGCCGCGCTCGGAAAGCCGCCTGGCGCTGTGCGTTCGTCAGGGCGCCGGGTTTTCGCGGCCTGCCCCGCCTGCGTTTTTCCGTTACGGAATCAACCTGTAACGGAATATCGTGATCGCCTGCCATGGTCCGCCCCTGTCTGTCCGGACCTTTATTTTGTGTTACAGGTAACGCAGAATCAACACTCTGCGAATCACTTCAACGAGATCGAGAGTCGCACGACGCCCGGGACGTCGACACGCTTGCGATACGCCAAGATGCTGAACCGGCTATGCCGCCATCTCGTCGACATCGGGCTGCGTGCCAGCAACCCGGCGTCTGGAGTGAGCGCGTTTGCTCGTTGGCCCGAGGACGAGCCGCTACCTCTTTACCTCGATCAGGCCGCAGACGAACGGCTGCAAGCGTGGACTAACCCCTCAGGGCCAGTTGTGTGCGTTTCCCCGGGGAAACGAAACGTTAGATCGCTTACGATCGCGTGGATAAGTTACGAAGGGTTCGTTAGCCGTTTCCCCGGGGAAACGGCAATTCAATGGCGCGGCCGTTCGTTTTACCTCGTATCGACGCAGGTTCCACCACAGCATCGCTCCACCGCTCGTTGCTAAGGCAAGCGCTGGACTTGCTCGGCCGCCGCACCTCGCCATGAAATCTATCCGTTTTTCGTTGAAACGGCCACTTTTTCGTTTCCGTTACGACATTTCCCGAAAACGTCTTGGTACACTTCCACCCGACCGACGGGAGGCGATTGCATGGCGACATCAGGCGAACTGTTTGAGCAGGATTTTGAGACATGGACGCCGGCTCAGGCAAAGTCGTTCTTTCGCGCCGGGATGGTAGATGATTTCTTCGCGACTAACGTTGGCGACGATCAGTGGGTGCTTACGCTGCTCGTCGTCGGTCGGCAAGGTCGCCAGACGCAGGTCCAGTTGCGCACCGCTCGCGAGCTTGATACTCACAAGGTGCGTCACTTCAAGACTCTCGATGCCGCCGTCAGAGCGGCAGGCGAGATAGGCTTCGATGTGCGTACGATCGGGACCGCTCGAATTGCACAACGCTCGTCGCAGCGTCCCGGCAAGGCCTCGCGAGTCACGCCGGAACATCGCCGCATGCTGCCGGACGCTGACTAAGCGCAGGTATCAGCTCCCTACAATTCAATGTCGAATATGCAACGTATAAAGTCGTCAAAAATCGCCGGTGCCTGTGCCGCCTTGCTTTTGAGTATTTCGCTAGCGGCCTGTGACGGCAAGTCGTCGCCAACGAAAGAGAACTACGCGAAGGCCGTGCAGACCTACTTCGACGGCAAGGACGCGGTGTGCATGTTGGTCGGCGCAGTGCCGTTCGATGCAGCCGAACATTCGAGTGAGGCGCTGTTTGCCGAGCCGCTCGTGAAAACCGGTCTTCTCACCAAAGAACCGACCCATGTGCAGCAAGCCGGTTCAGCGCACATGCTGCTCCCTGGCTTCCACTATGCGCTGACCGACGAAGGCAAAAAAGCTTACCGTCGAGCAGATCCAGCAAAGAACTCGAAAATTTGTGGTGGCAAAGCCAAGCTCCTCGCAATCACCTTCGCGTCGTCGGCCGAAAGCGCTCACGTGGGCGACAGGGTTGATATCAAGTATGAGGCGAAGCTCGTTGATCGTCCGCGTTGGGACGATGAGGCAGTGCTTCGAACGCTGCACCCCGATTTGATTGAGACAGAAAACGATCAGTACCACAGCGAGTTATACGTAGAACTGACAAACGACGGCTGGGTTGTGAACCCCTCCTTGTAGTGCCTACGTCCGAAAAATCTGTTCCGCTAATGCGTAGGACTCGCTCCAACGACGATTTCATTGTCCATTGGCTTCCCGCCAATCGCCGTTTATGGCCCCTAGCATCCACGCCCGCTGATGCGTGAGATGACCGAGTTAGTCTGAGCGGCTGCCAGTTCGGCCCGCAGGTCTGCCCACCTGGCGATCAACGTTGGATCTGGCGTCAGGAAGAGCGGCTGCGTTGTCCAACCGACGACACGGGCGCCGTTCCATTGCGTCTCGAAGATGCGCATGTCTTCGTCCTCGCTAACGCCCGCGTTCACGAGATCGTCAAAGGACTCGAGGTTG
The DNA here is from genome assembly GCF_046534875.1 of Paraburkholderia sp. SIMBA_054. Lineage (NCBI taxonomy): Bacteria > Pseudomonadati > Pseudomonadota > Betaproteobacteria > Burkholderiales > Burkholderiaceae > Paraburkholderia > Paraburkholderia sp. SIMBA_054. The sequence goes on from NZ_JAWRXV010000071.1 coordinate 18,480, forward strand.
AACAGTTCAGCTCGTCCTGGTGGATGCCCGATATCAACGATATCGCCGAGCAGAAAAATCGCCGCGCATCCTCGCGCGTCGCGCATAGCGCGAACGCGTCGACAATTCCATCAGGTGTCTGCCACATCATTCGGTAAAGCAGCTTGCGGCACCGCTGTGATAGCTCGCTCATAGAGGTCTCATGTTTCTGGCGCACAACCGCGCCTTGACATTGCGTGGCGATCTGTACGATAGGCCGCATATGCCTTTCTCGACAATGCCCGCAGATGAATAATCGTCTCCCCTCACCCGCCTTGCAGCGACCCCATGCCCCTGATGGCACGGTTTCGGCGAAGCGCCAGCTTCGTTATGATGGGGAGCGCGCGACTTCAGTATATACATTTTATGAATGCAGACCTGTGGCGGTCCGATCCCGAAACAGCCTACGCTGAATGGCAGCAGGCAGAAGCCACCGGTGCGGACAGGCGGGCGTTTGCCGAGCGCTCCATTGTTCAGCACCGCTCGATGTTTGCCCGATTCCATCGCTATCTGACAAGCCACGGCGTCGCGGTGACGGAGTTCGGCACTGACCATATCGACGGCTTTTTCGCCGATCTGGATCGCGACTGCGCGCCGGGAACATCGACGCGCCTGCGCTACCTCAAACTGCTGGACCGGCTCTCGCGCCACCTCTCTATGCTCGGCCTGCGGACCGACAACCCGGCCGCACGCCTGCTTCCGCGAGAACACTGGCCGGAAGACGAGCCGGTGCCGGTTTTCCTGTGGCCGGATGAGGATGCGCGATTGCAGGAGCTTTGCCGCGTAGTCGACTTCGAGTCGTTCAAGGAGATGCGCAACCGTGCAAGCGTCGCGGCGCTGCTTGGCACCGGCACCACTGCCGCTGAACTGACTGCGCTCACCGTTGGAGATCTTGAGGTAGGCAAGCGACCCAGCGTGTTCGTCAAAAAACGCGGGCCACGTATCGCGCGCCGCGTGCCCATTGACGCGTTCGCAGTTGAGCTGCTGCGCGCCTACGCGAAGGCGCGTGAGGGACAGGCCGTCAGCGATGGTCTGTTGTTCATGGCGACGGCGAGCGGGAAGTCGATGAAGCCAGGCACCCTGGGACAGTGTGTGCAGGCGGCACTGCGACTCGTCGGCGCGACGGCCGACGACGAGAGCCCGCGACTGCTACGCAACACGTATGGACGCAGGCACCTGCTGGAAGGCAAGACCAACGAACAGGTGAGCAACCTGTTGGGCCTGTCGAGCCGCAGGACGGCCACGCGGTTACGGGAAACCATCCTTGACCCCGGCGATGACGACGACCGGACGGCCGACACTGCCTAGCTGTCGCGCGAACCGTCGCCTTGACTTTGGCCCGCGACGCGTAGCCTGGTGAGTGAGCCGTACAGGGGTGCGGCCACACATACGGGGTTTCAGTCATGATCTACAAAAGCGCCTTCAGGGACATCATCTATCCAGCGCAGAACCGGGAGCCGCGCGCCACGCGCTACCGCATCGTGCTCGCAAAGACCTCGCGACTTGTGCGCGCGATCGTTCATCTCGTTGCTGATGAGCCGACCCAGCCGGAAAGCACCGACCTTCCCACGGCAATCGACGTGATCCTGAACAGGATCATCGACGGCGAACTGACGGGCGTGCGTCACGACTGCATCTGGCTCGTGGTTCAAACCGGCGCGCAATTGACCGACTACCCCATCACCTACAACGCGCTGGAGTTGAAGGGCCACGGCGGTCGCGCACCGCGTCCCCCGGGCACCTCCGACCAGCCGATCCACATCCGCTCTATCGACGTGGTTGGCGGCTCGGTCGCGTTTTACGTGGACTACGACGGCGGAAAGCCAGCAAGTGACGTTGTTGCGAGAATGCTGCGATGAACAGCCGCCGGCGTCCTCAATACGCCGTCGGTCGGTGGGAGTCGCTGTGGGCGAGCGATCCGTATATGTCGCACCGGATCATCATCGATCTTTCGGCGCGAAAAGTGATCGCCGGGCAGGATCGCTACCACAAACGGTGGCATCCAATGAGCGTTCGTGACGTCGACTACATGCAGCAAATTCTGGAAGAGACGGCCGACGACATTTTCGATGAGCCGCGCGAACACGGCTTTGAACTCGTCGATCATCCGCCAGCCTGGGCGCTCGAACCGTGGCCTTGGCCGCGGATCTACGGGCGAACTGACGACGAGTACGAACAAGACGACTGACGCTTCATCGCGACCGAGCAGATTTTGCGTGACACCAACTGAGGCTGTGGAAATCCCGGTATGTAACGCGCGCGCCGACGATTTTCTAGTACTTTGGGGCGAACGGGCCTCCCTGCGGCACGCGGCAGCCTGCAGCACTAGCCCCGCCCGCCCGCTGGCCGACAAATTGCTCCCTCCGTAGCCTATCGTGGGTGTAGGTGTGCGGCGAGGAGGCGGGCGTGTTCCACTTTTATCTCATTGATCCGGTCGGGCACACGGTCGTAAAGGTGAATGACGGATTCGACAGGGCTGCGGAACTGACGGACTGCGCAGCGCCTGACCTCTACACGCTATGGCAAGACGCGGCAGAGCCGGATTCGTCGGTTGATATTGCATACGACCCGGACGCCGAAGATCAGCCCGCTTTTCTTCTGACCCTTACGCATGGCAGCACGACGACGGAACGTCTTGTGGCTGGCCGGGCGGTCTTGATGGCGGTCGGTGCAGTGCCCGACGACATCGCGCAGCAGTTGTCGACGGCAGAGGCGGTTCAGGATGCCATCGGTTTTGTGGGCAAGGTCCGGACAGATGTCGCCGCGTGGCTGAAGTCCGGTGCGCCCGATACTCGCGCGCCTGCCCGGCGCAGCGCCGCCTCTGGCCACCCCCGGAAACCCCGTCACGGCACGTTCGGACGGCGCTAGACGGGGCGTCGCCGGCTAAAAAAAGCCAGGCGTCGTGATAAGCGCCTGGCTTTCAACTCAGCCGACTGCCTGTACGTGTCGCCATGAAGTGGGCCGGCTGTGCAGTCCACGCGACCTGACGGCGCGGGATTGCATCCCGATCGCAGCATTTGGCGTACCCGCCTCGAAAGCCACGTCGCTTCGCACGGGCGATGTAAGGGGCGCGTTACCAGGCTATACTACTGTTTATATATACAGTGTTTTGAGGGGAGAGCGATGAGCGCCGTCATGCTACCCGAAGCGATACACCCCGGGCTCTGGAAAGGAAACCAGTTGGCCCGCGCTGCATCGCGGGTCATCCCTTGCGGCGATGACGCACTTACGGCGGAATTGCCCGGCGGCGGCTGGCCACGCGGCGCACTGACCGATCTGCTGGTCCAGCAGACGGGCTGCGGGGAACTGCGTCTACTGCGACCTGCCTTCGAGCGCCTTGGATCTAAGCCGGTCGTGCTCCTGCAGCCGCCGCACAACGTCCAGCCGACGGCGTTCGCATGGTGGGGCCTGGATGCCTCCAATCTGATGATGGTGAAAGCGCCGAAGACGGCCGACGCGCTGTGGGCTGCCGAGCAGATTCTGCGTGCGGGCACCTGTGGCGCGCTCGTATTCTGGCAGCAGCACGTGCGGCCCGAGGCGGTGCGGCGACTGCATCTGGCCGCGCAAACGTCCGAGTCGCTCTTTTTCATGGCGCGACCGCTCGCGACGACACGCGACGCCTCGCCTGCCCCGTTGCGCCTTGCGATCCGTGCGGCCAAAGGCGGCGTCGATGTCCAGTTTCTGAAGCGCCGCGGCCCCGCCCGCGATGAACCGCTGTTCGTCGCCCTGACGCCCTCTCCAATCCTGAACGTAAAACGCAATGCAACTGTGGATAGGCGTCCATCTCCCGTTGTTGTGCCTCGAAGTGTTCCGGCCGAAGTGGTCGCATGAGCCCGATGACGGCGCAGGCCTTGCCGTGCTCGAAAAGGAGCGCGTCATTGCCGCCGACCCATGCGCACGCGCGGACGGGGTCTGCATCGGCATGCGGCGCGGCGGCGTCCTCACGCTCTCGCCGGCCACGGTCATGCAGGAGCGCGACAGTACGGCGGAAGTCAACGCTGTGCGCGGGATCGCCACCGGACTGCTGAACCTGTCACCGCAGGTCGTGATCGCCGAGGAGAGCACGGTGCTCATCGACGTGTCAGCGAGTCTGCGGCTCTTCGGCGGCATCCGCTCGGTACGTCGCATGGCGCGGCGAGTTGCCGACGCGATCGGGGTTACGGCCACGATCAGCGTCGCTCCAACGGGACAGGCGGCATGGCTGCTGGCGCGGTACCGCGGTGGCGTTGCGTTGTCGCACCGTTCCCTCTCGCGCGCCCTCGCCGGACTGCCGGTCAGCCTGCCGACGCCCGCCCGACGTCATTTCGACTGGCTGACGGGCATCGGCTGCGAGACGGTCGGCCAGCTGATGCGCCTGCCCCGTGCGGGACTGAAAAAACGCTGCGGCACGGCACTCCTCGATGTGCTGGACCGCGCCAACGGAGTGGCACCCGAAGTGTACGAATGGTATGAAACGCCGCCGACCTTTCAGGCGCGCGTCGAGCTGCCCGATAGCATTGAGCACGCCGAAGCCTGTCTTTTTGCGGCCCGCCGGCTCGTCGTCCAGCTAACGGGCTGGCTGTCGCAAAAGCAGCTTGCCGTCACACGCATTGCGCTGCTGCTCGAACATGAGCGCGGGCGCGATTCGATCGCCCCGACAACGATCGAGGTGGCGCTCGCCGAGCCGACGTGGCGCGAAGACCACCTGATGCGCCTGCTGAAAGAACGGCTGGGCCGTGTCGAACTCGCCGCAGCCGTGATCGCGCTGCAGCTAGTCGTGCAGGAAGTGAAGGAAGCCGAACCAGCCTCGGACTCGCTGTTTCCCGAGCCGGGCGGCACGGCGGCGGATCACGCGCGCCTGCTGGAACTGCTGGTCGCGCGGCTCGGCGCAGAAAACGTGCTGAAGCCCGCGCCCGTCGCCGACCACCGTCCGGAAGTAGCCGCGCGCTGGGTGCCCGTCACGGACAAGGCAAAGTACGTCGCGCCGGCGACGGACACGCCCCGCCCCGCCTGGCTGCTGGAGTCGCCCATCAAGCTGCTGATGCGCGGCGAGCGACCGTTTTACGGCTCCCCATTGCGCACGGTGTCATCCGGCGAGCGCGTCGAAGCGGGGTGGTTCGAGGGAGAGCCGGTGACGCGTGACTACTTCGTTGCCGAGGCCGACGACCACATCTGCTACTGGATCTACCGCGAGCGCATCGGCGCCGTCGACGAGGACGAGCCGCGCTGGTTCCTGCATGGGCTGTTCGGATAAGTCATGCTGCCCGCTTCGTTCGGCCTGCCCGGCTATGCCGAGTTGCAGTGCGCATCCAACTTCACATTCCTGCACGGTGCTTCGCATGCCGAGGAACTGGCCGCGCGCGCGGCGCAGCTCGGGTACGAGGCAATTGCGATCACCGACGAGTGCTCGCTTGCAGGCATCGTCCGCGCGCTCGTCGCTGCGAAGGAAGCGGGGATCAAGCTGCTGGTCGGCGCGCACTTCCGCGTCACGAACGCGGACGGCTCACCTGCCCTAGCCTTCACCGCGATTGCCCAGAACCGCGATGGCTACGGCAACCTGTCCGAACTCATCACGCTTGCGCGCACGCGCAAGGCCAAGGGCACGTATGTCGTGTACCCGCACGACCTCGACCATCCCGATCCGCCTTTCACGCATCTGCGCGCGCTGCCCGACTGCCTGATCGTTTTGACGCCCGAGTACCCCGCGAAGGATGTGCGCCTTGACGCGCAGGCGCTATGGGCGGCACAGACGTTCAGCACGGACCGCTGCTGGATCGGGCTCACTCTGCACGCCCGCGCGCTCGATGACCTGCATCGCAATACCGTCTATGACGTCGCCGAGCGGCATGGACTGAACGTGGTGGCCACCGGCCAGGTGCTGATGCATGTGCGTTCGCGCAAGCCGTTGCAGGACACACTGACGGCGATCCGCCTGAACCGGCCCGTGACCGAATGCGGGTTCGAGCTGTCGCCGAACGCCGAACAGCATCTTCGCTCACGGTTGAGGCTGGCCAACGTCTATGCGGTGGACGCGCTTGCACAGACGCTGAACATCGCGTCGCGCTGCACGTTCAAGCTCGACGAGCTCCGCTATGAGTACCCCGACGAACTCGTGCCGCCTGGCACCACGCCGACCGCCTATCTGCGACGCGAGACCTATCTGGGCGCCCAGCGGCGCTATCCGCGCGGCATTCCGCACAGCGTTCAGACCCAGATCGAGCACGAACTGTCGCTGATCGCCGACCTGAAGTACGAGCCGTACTTCCTGACGGTGTACGACATCGTGCGCTTCGCGCGCAACGAGGGCATCCTGTGTCAGGGGCGCGGCTCGGCGGCCAATTCGGCAGTCTGCTTTTGTCTGGGCGTCACAGAGGTCGATCCCGATCGGAGCAGCATGCTTTTCGAGCGCTTCATCAGCAAAGAGCGTGGAGAACCCCCGGACATCGACGTCGATTTTGAGCACCAGAGACGGGAAGAGGTCATCCAGTACATCTACCGTAAATACACGCGGACCCGCGCGGCGCTCGCGGCCGCCGTGACAACCTATCGACCGCGCTCCGCGATCCGCGATTCCGGCAAGGCGCTCGGGATCGATCCGGTGATCGTCGATCGCGTCGCCAAGGAGCATCACTGGTTTGATTCGAGCGCCGATCTTATCCGTCGCTTCGTTGATAGCGGACTCGACCCTGAGACGCCGATGATCCAGCAGTGGGCGACGCTCGCCGCGACACTGCTCGGCTTTCCCCGTCACCTGTCGCAGCACACAGGCGGCTTCGTAATCGCGCGAGGTAAGCTCTCGCGGCTCGTGCCCGTCGAAAATGCGTCGATGCAGGATCGCACCGTGATCCAGTGGGACAAGGACGATCTGGAAGCGCTCGGCCTGCTGAAAATCGACGTGCTCGCGCTCGGCATGCTGTCGGCGATCCGCCGCACGCTTGACCTGGTGTCGCAGCAGCGCGGCGAGCCGTTCGAGATGCAGGACATTCCGCCGGAGGACGAGGCCACCTACGACATGATCTGCGCAGCCGATACCGTCGGCGTGTTCCAGATCGAGTCGCGCGCACAGATGAGCATGCTGCCGCGCCTGAAACCGCGCGAGTTCTACGACCTTGTGATCGAAGTCGCGATCGTACGTCCCGGCCCTGTGCAGGGCGGCATGGTCCATCCGTACCTCCGCCGGCGGCAGGGATTGGAACCCGTAAGTTATCCGAGTCCTGACGTCGAACAGGCGCTGAAACGTACGCTAGGCGTGCCGATCTTCCAGGAGCAGGTGATGCAGGTCGCAATGCTCGCGGCAGGCTTCAGTGCGGGCGAGGCGGATCAGCTGCGCCGGGCGATGGCCGCATGGAAGCGCAAGGGCGGCCTGCAGCACTATCACGACCGCATCGTCGAAGGGATGCTCCAGCGCGGCTACGACCGCGGGTTCGCCGAGTCCATCTTTGCGCAGATCCAGGGCTTCGGCGAGTACGGCTTTCCCGAGAGCCACGCGGCGAGCTTTGCACTGCTCGTCTACGCAAGCTGCTGGCTCAAGCGCCATGAGCCAGCAGCGTTCCTGTGCGCAATGCTCAACAGCCAGCCAATGGGCTTCTATTCACCGTCGCAACTGGTTCAGGATGCGAAGCGTCACGGCGTCGGCGTGCTGCCCGTCGACGTGACCGTCAGCGACTGGGATTCAACGATGGAAGGCGACGGCAGCATGGTGCCTGTGCGTCTGGGCATGTCCATGATCCGCGGCATGCGTGAGGAAACCGCGCAGCGCATCGAAGCGGCGCGCGCGGTGAAGCCGTTCCGCGACGTCGCGGACCTCGCGAACCGGGCGCAGCTCGATCGCCATGACCTGCAGGTGCTCGCGGCCGCCAACGCGCTGAGGGCGCTCGCGGGCGACCGGCGGCAGGCATTATGGGCAGCCGTCGCCGCCGTCCCGGAAAAGGATCTGTTGCGCGCGACGGCGCGCGAGGAGGAAGCGCCCACGTTGGTCGCGCCAAGCGAAGGACAGGACCTGATCGCCGACTACCGTTCGACGGGCCTGACACTAGGCCGCCATCCGCTCGCGCTGCTGCGCAAGAAGCTGCTCTCGATGCGCCTGATGCCTGCCGAAGCGCTGTCGCGCTATCGCGACGGCCAGCTCGCGCGGGCGTGCGGCATCGTCACCGTACGCCAGCGCCCCGGTACCGCGAACGGCGTCATGTTCATGACGCTCGAGGACGAGACGGGGTCTGTGAACGTGATCGTCTGGCAGTCGGTGGTCGAACGGCAGCGGCGCGAGGCGCTCGGCTCGTCATTGCTCGCCGTCTATGGTGTGTGGCAGCGTCAGGGGGATGTGAAGCATCTCGTGGCACAACGGCTCGTCGACGTCTCACATCTCCTCGGCGAACTGCCGACGGCGAGCCGAAATTTTCACTGAACCCAACGAAAAGGAATGACCGATGGGAAACTACAACGTGCTGTTTGACGCACAGGCCGCCGTCGAAGCAGTACTCCCGCACGTCGTCGCACGGCACCGCAGCAAAGGCGTCCGCACCTGGAAGTTGATCCACCAGATCGAGGAAGAGGTGTTGACCGAGGTCCGCGCGGAGGGACGGTTCAACGACCGGCTGCTGCAGATGATCTGCGCGCCCGCCGCCCTCTCCTATCCCAACGACGACCGGCCCGTTTCATTCGAGGGCCATGACTTCGTGCCGATAGTCTTCTCGGCGATCGACCGCGCATGGCGGCTGGTACATTAAGTGCGGCCGGTGGAACGTCGGATGCTGAACGGAGTTTGACTTGAAGGAGGCATTCCATGTGTTACAGAGATCCGGAGAAAGGCATTGCGCTGCTGCTCGAGGTGATCGGTGATCTGAAAAGCGCGCACGGCCACACAGTGCTGGAGGATTTCGACCACTTCTGCAGCTACTCGGGCTTGTCCGAGGCTGAAGTGGGCCGCCTTCCTTTCCTCTGGACAAAGTACGGTTATCTGTCGGCATGGAAACCTGCCGACGAGAGCAGACAAAGTAGCGCGGCCGCATTAGCAGGCGTGTCTCATCGACGAGAGGATGACGAGGTCGCAGTCTCGGCGTTCAAACTGCAAGTAGGGATGCTACTGCGTGATCTTCCACTGGGAACGGTCGCAGAACTCGACGACCTATGCATCGCGTGGTGGAACGGCAAAGATCTCGTTTTCGCGCACCTTTGCGACGACGACCCCGACCGGATCGAAGAGGAATTCGACCTCGACGATTGCGAATGGCAAGAGCGGCGCGAGGCTTTTGAGGCGTGGCTGAAGGAACCGAACTACAGTTCGCGCGCCGAGGTGCGTGACTGGGTGTTGCGACGGCGGCAGCCATGAGATGTTAACTGGGTGCCGCGGGCTGTTGCACTGTCGGCACCTTATCGCACGCCTCCAGATTGGCCAGCGTGCCGATGATTTAGCCTATTTTCCTAGCGCAACTCACCCCGGCCGACTCGAACAAGCGTCGACTCTAGGCCGGACATGACACCCTGCACATCGATGCCCTGCTCGGCGCACAGCTGCGTGCACGCAAGCACATTGGCCAGAAGTGCGGCGCCCGCGGGGCTATATACCGGATTGATCCTCACGAATGCCCTTACGTCGTCAATCCGATCCTTCAGCGTAGGCGCAACTTCAAGACCTCTCCAACCGCCGGCTGGCAGGTTCCTACGGAAATCCGTTTCGTAGGAGTCTGGCACCCGAACCTTCACGACGATGGACTCGAATGCGTCCAGGACCGCAACATAGTCGGAGAGTCGGATCGGGTCGTTACCTTTGTCCTCGTCATACGCTTTTTTTGCCGCAAGCAATGTCTGCATTTGGTTTCCTTAAAAGAAGGGGCTATACCGGCACCGCCGGCGCTTACCGGATTCTTCGACATTTTGGGATGCACCTCTTCTGCTAAATGCGCACCGGCGGTCGATGGACTGATTGATCACGAAGTCGGTCGATCGATTCATGCTGGTTAGCCGCCAAGTCGGAAAGGAGTCGCCCAAGATCCACGACCCCGGCTTTGGCAAACTCTTCTGCGACATGCATCGAACGACGCTCACCCCGCGGCAAAAGAATGGCCCGCGTCTGGTTGTATGGCGCAGGCATTCCGTGCCGATGCCACGTCGCGCCGAAGCTGCGCATCGCATCAACGAAACCGTTCGAAAATGCGGCGTGGTTGGGCACGACGAACATCTCGAAGTCGCGACGAAGCGAGGAAATTGCCTCTTCATTAAGGGCATACACGCGCAGGTCCGCTTGCAGAGGCACGCGCTGCGGCAGACGTGAGGCAATGTATTTGGCCGCTGCAAAATGATGCGACCCACCACAGTTCATCAGCCAGAGGCGCCCGTCCCATTGATAGCAGGCGAAGTGGTCAGTCGTTTTCTTCCTGTGCAGTATGCGGATCTCGTCGTGTGCGAGATTCTCTGCAAGCTTCTCAGGAGTAATCTCGTCGATCATGTTCCGACTGTTACGCTCAACCATCGCGTCAGTCGAAGAAAATTCAGACAGCTTCGACTTCGACCCGCTAAAGCCGTGCACGTCGGAAATGTCGCACCACCAGCCTTTAACAGTCGTCTCGACACAAATCTGCTCATACTCTGGACGGTGAATCTTAAAGCCACGGTAGTCCCCGCCGATACGCTTCCAACCCATCAACGTGCCGCCTGGTAACCGATCGTGGAAGTTGAGCGAAATGCCATCGTTTAGGCGATGCCACGCCGGCACACTTGACGCAAGAATGCACGGCGCTGATTCGCTCAACCTTGTAGGGAGGTCCAGAGTCGCCGCAAGCAACCGCTGAAGCTTTACGGGCCGTCCAAAGTGTTCCTGTACGCTATCGGCCAGCAATTTTAAGATCGACGTCACGCTGCTTCCCCGTTGTGAAATGGCCAATGTGTGTTTTTCCGTTCTGTTCTCTTGCGTCACGAACACTTCGCAAGATGCGCGGCGCGCGTAACGCTACCGAAGCTCCGAGCCGACTTCATTGATACCGATCACCTTCCGGTAGGCGGCATGCTCGTCGTGCCAACGGTCGTCCAACAACGTCTTATCGGCCACTGCGCCCTCTTTCTTGACTAGGCGCACCTTGTCTACGCGCGAATCAATCGCCGCATTTTGTCGGTGAACACCTGCCGACCGGCGCCGGCGGTCTCTTCGCCTGACCTCAGCCTGGCTTCTGCGATGCCCGTCATGACGTTCCAGTCGGCGGCACCACTGAGTTCCAGCAACTCGTCCCACTTGATCGGCATCGATATCGGAAGCCCGGGTCTGGCACGAGGAGACAAGGCGATCGCTGTCGTTGCGCCTTTTCCATTTCGCAGGTAATCCACAAAAATCTTGCCGATGCGATTCCGCGGGCCCGACACGGCTGAAAAGCGTTGCGGAATGACCTTCGCAAGATGTCGTGCAATCGCGTGACTGAATCCCTTCACCTCCTGCCACGTATGGACCGGCGCAAGCGGCACGATGATGTGCACGCCCTTCCCTCCGCTGGTCTTGCAGTGCGACTGCAGTCCGAGTTCGTCCAGCACAACCCGCGTAAGCGTTGCGGCTTCAACCATAACGCTCCAGTCGAGTTGCGGATCGGGGTCGAGATCGAGAATGAAGCGGTCGGGATGATCGAGGTCGGGCGCAGTCGCGTTCCACGCGTGAATCTCGATCGTGTTGAGTTGCGCAAGCTCCAGCAACGCTTCTCGCGTGTTCGCAACCAGTAGCGGCGCATGACCGGGGTGCATCGACTCCGGCAACTGCGTAACGGCTTTCAGGCGCTGCCCTTCTGCGTGCTTCTGATAAAACATCTCGCCATTGATCCCATCGGGCGCGCGCACGATCATGAGGGGCCTGTCCTTGACGTACGGCAAGAGGTAATCGGCAACCGCGTCAAAGTACCGGACGACGTCCGCTTTCTTGAGGCCCGTCGATGGATCAACGATGCGCGAAGCGTTGGTGATTGTCGTTCCGGCCACGCTCGAACTCGCACCGCGACGAATGCCTGTCGCGGGCGGGGCAACCGGCTTCTCTTCATGGACTTCGTCTGCCTCCTTGTCGTCGCGTAGCGCCTTCAGGACGCCGTGACGGATCTCCCCGGACGAAGTCCATTCAAGGAACGATACTTCGACAACTACATGTGGCCGCATCCAGACGATCTCCCGTCCTCGCTCAGGCTTCGGCGGGTTAAAGAACGGCGATTCGGCGCCCGGTTCGAGACGCTCGCGCAGAGCGCGCATCTGTGCGGGCCGCAACGTCGCCTTAACCGAACCTGAGAAGCGAAACCCGCCATCGCGTTCATACACGCCGAGCAGCAACGAGCGAATGCCTGCTGCCGCTCCCGCGCTCCGGCTGATACCGCCGACGACGAATTCCTGCCGTTGTAGGCATTTCACCTTGGCCCAGTCGGGCGAGCGGCCTTCCGTATAGGGGCGGTCGATCCGTTTGCCGATGAGACCTTCAAGGCCCATCCGACAGGCCGAGTCGAGCAAGGATTCGACGCCGTCGTTGAACGTGTTGCTAAGCCGTATATGTGCGTCGTCGACGCCAGCAAGCAACTGCCGCAATGCGGCTTGCCTGTCGTGGAGCTTGGCCCGTCGGAGGTCCGCGCCATCCAGAAACATCATGTCGAAAGCGAAAAACGTCAGGCCTGCCGTGCGACGCCTGGCGAAGGCATTTTGCAAAGCCGAGAAGTCGGGGACGTCGGCTTTATTGAGCGCCACCACCTCCCCATCGATCCATGCCTGGCTGACGGGCAGGCGGGCGAATGCTTCCGCTAGGACAGGCATCTTCCCGGTCCAGTCGTGACCGTTGCGCGTGAACAATGTCACCGAGCCGTTGTCGATACGGCACAGCATTCGATAGCCATCGAACTTGATCTCGTACGACCAATTCGAGCCGACCGGCGGCCGATCGACGAGCGTGGCGAGTTGCGGCCGGATGATGTCCGGCAGGCTGTCCACCTGGCTCTCGTCCGCCTGATCGGGTACTCTCGTTCTACGCGCCACCTGTTCCGCCTCCCAAATCCCATCGGCGTCGCGCTGACTGTTCCAGCCAGGCGCGCTGGCCGGGAAATTGCTGCGAACGGGAGCGCCTGCCAACGGGAGAATGTCATGGCCGCTCCGCGTTCGATCGCCTCGATGACCATCAGCTTTGGACTTGTTTCGATTCCCTGCCGCATGTTCTCGGCCACGGAATCCAAGTCTGCGGTCAGCTTCAATATGTTGCACAAGGATTGCGGCGCCCGGGTACGCCAGCAGCTCTACTGCCCCGCTCATCAGGCCGTGGTCGAGCGTTCAGATACCGTCAAAGGATACGAGTTCGAGAAGGACAAATACGTCGTCTTCGAGCCGTCCGAGCTCGAGGCCTTCGAGGCGACCGCCAGCCACAGCATTGACATTGTCGCCTTCCTTCCGGCCGACGCGATTGATCCGATCTATTTCGACAAGGCTTACTATCTCGGCCCCGACAAGCGCGGCGCGAAGCCCTATCAGCTACTCGCGCAGGCAATGACCGAAACCGGCACCTGCGCGCTCGCCAAGTTCGTGATGAAGGGAAAACAGAACGTCGCGCAGGTGCGTTCCGGACCGGACGGGCTCATCCTCCAGCAGCTTCTGTACGCCGACGAGGTACGGGCACAGTCGGCGATCGGCATTGACAAGCCGGAGGTGCTGCCCGCGGAACTGAAGCTCGCCGAACAGCTTATCGAGCAGTACCGCGTCGATTCGTATGACCCGACGCAGTTTAAGGACGAGGAAAAGGAGCGCCTGCTCGCCGCGATCGACCAGAAAATCGCGGGAAAGAAGATCACCCTGCAGCCCGCCGCGCAGCCCGAGGGCGCGGAGATCATCGACCTCGTCGAGGCTTTGCGGGCGAGCCTGAAGGGCAGCGCCACGCCTGCGACCCGGCAGAAACCGGAGGCCGCCGCCCCAGCCGCCGAGCCTGCCGCGCCGAAGCAGCGCAAGTCGGCGCGCCGTACTGCAACTGCGGAAATGCCCGCCGCGCCCGCACCGGCCAGAAAGACAGGAACCCGCAAATAGCATGACCCGCGAAGAGCGTTTCCGCATGCGTGACGTGCAGCGGATGCTGGGCGTCTCGCGAACAGTGATCACCCAGCTCGTCGCTGGCGGCTTCGTCCAGCCGGCGCGCGGCCATGGCCGGGAGACGCTGTTTTCGTTCCGCGACGTCGTCATGCTGCGCACCGCCCATTCGTTGAGAAAGGCGGGCATCCCACCGCGCAAGATCGTGCGAGCTCTGGAAAACCTGCGCGCGACCTGGTCACCCGACAAGGACCTCACGGCGATCCGGATCACTGCCGTTGGTGCCGACGTGGCCGTGCAGGACCGCGCCGGGCCGTGGGACGCCCATACTGGCCAGTTGCTGCTCGATTTTGAGCCGACGCCCGCATGCGGCGGTACCGGCAACGTCACGGAGATTCAAAAGCGCCGCGCGCCCGACGAATTCGCGGACGCTGCTGCAAGGGAAGCTGAGGGCGATGTCGACGGCGCCGAAGCCGGCTACCGGCGCGCCATCGAGTCGGACCGGACCTATCTCGACGCGTACCTGAACCTTGGATGCCTGCTGTCGGAGTGCGGCCGCTACGACGACGCTATCGAGGTATGGCGCAGCGCCCTGCTCGAAAACCCGGACCATCACCTGCTTCACTTCAATCTCGGCGTGGCGCTGGAAGACTCGGGGCGCCTCGAACAGGCTCTCATCGCATACCGGCGCAGCATCGAACTGAAACACGACTTCGCAGACGCGCATTTCAACGCGGCGCGCATCCATGAGGAACTGGGCCAGCAGACACAGGCGATCCGCCACTACAACGCCTACCGGACATTGAACCGCGACGGTTGAGGGGCTTCCCAACCCGTCGGGCATCAGGCTTGCTGTCCCCTTTTTGTTATCGTCCGATTGATAGGGAGGCGAGCTATGGCAGAGCAGCACAAGCCCGGCGAGATCGTGAAAACATCCGGGATTTACAAAGTCGTTCACGAAGGCGACAGCAAGGCAGGGTTCGAAGTGACATGCGTCGAGGGCGAACATTTCCCGCCGACACGTACCGGCAAAGGCGCGGTCTATGAGCTTGTGCACGGTGCGACGCATTCGCACAAGCACAGCGAACTCGGCAGCGGCGACAAGTGACAGACCGGAGGCGAATAAGCGGGCCAGCGGAGACGCTGGCCGGTGGCGGCGGGCGGGCTCTTCCGAGCCGCTCAAATCGCGCTTTCGCCGGTTCCCGCAGCGGGCACCGGCGAAGCCAACGCCGATTGCACATCGATTGGCAATTTGCGGCCACTAGCTGCCGTTCGCGTTCGCGGTCGCTCGGTCATTCGAATGGCCGCTCCGCTCAGATAACGGACCGCTGTTCGCAATCGTTTCTGCCGCCTCTATGCCGCTTCGACACGCTTGCGGTCACCCGTGCCGACGCTGCCGCTGGTGCTCCCGGTTACACCCACCGCTAGCGAAGAACCTGGACGCTAGCGCTCCAGCTGCCCGAGAAATTCCAGGAGCAATTCGTTAACCTGATCAACGCTTTCTTCCGCTGCAGCATGGCCCACGCCGGGGAGCAGCACCTTCTTCTGCAATCCGGACAAATAGGTGTCGAACTGGTCGTAGATTCCACGAATTTCGATCGGTTCAAGGGAAGGGTCGGCAGTGCCACCGATGAACAGGCTCGGCTGGCGGACCACCGCGCCGTCCAGAAACGCTGTGATTTCCCAGTTGCGGTCGCGACAGCGGTAGTGATTCAGGGCACCGGTAAAGCCTGTGCGCGTGTATTCATCCACGTAGTAGTCGATCGCCCGTGCGCTTAACCATGACGGGAACTCCTTCGGCTCAGTGAAGGCATTGAGAATGGGCTCACCGGCTTCGATGAACATGCGCCAACGCTCGGTGCCGACGGCGCTGCCGGAGACCGAGTAGAAGATGCTGCGCAACGTCTTGCGCGGATCGCTGGCCAACTCGCGATCCGGCTTGCCGATCTGCTGGAAGTACAGGTGGTGATACACCCTGCCTTTCGCCATCTCCCGCAAACCGACGGTCGGTTTGACCTTTCCGCGCGGTGGCACCGGGGTATTGAGCATCACGAGGCCGCGGAACAGGTCTGGCCTCAGCATGGCCGCCGCCTGAGCCACCCATGCGCCCAGGTCGTGTCCGACGATTACCGCGGTCTTTTCATCCAGAGCCTTCATCAAGCCAACCATGTCTCCGACTGACTGGCTCATGTCGTAGGCTTCAATGGAATCCGGCCGATCGGTTTGCCCGAATCCCCGTTGATCGGGGACGACGACCCGAAAGCCGGCCTCGGCTAACACCCCGATCTGGCGGCGCCACATGTACCACAGGTATGGAAAACCATGCAGCAGAATAACGAGCGGGCCCTGCCCCTCGTCGATGTAATGCATGCGAATGCCATTGACTTCGGCAAAGCAGTGGTTGAATGCGGCGGGGTCGTCGGCATCCACTTGCCCCAATGCGGCGCGCGGCTGACCGATGCGCAGTGCAGCGTTTGTGTCCATTGTCTACCTCCAGCTGTTGAAGTTCTCGGCCTCAAAGATAGCTCTGACATGAGTTCCCTTCTATACTTACCAGGACATAAGTTTGAGCAATTGGGACAGGTGACGTCGGTGCATACCCTGACGCGAAGTGCCAGCCTTACCGACTATGCGCACGTTGCCCATTCAGTGGGGCTCGATCCGTTTCTGATGCTGCGGCTGGCCAGGCTGCCGCCGAAGGTCCTCATCGATCCAGATATGATGATTAGTGCCGATTCGGTGGGGTGGCTGCTGGAGGAGTCGGCCCGTCTGTCCGGCCAGGAGGCCTTCGGGCTGTTGCTCGCGGAAACGAGAAGCCTGGCCAATCTGGGCATGCTGGCGCTGGCGATCCGGGAAGAGCCCACGCTGCGCGCAGCAGTGCAATTTTTCGGCCGCTATATGCGCCTGCATAACGCCGGCGTGCAATTGCGGCTTGACGATGCGGGCGACGTCGCACTGCTGCATATAGGTGTGAATTTGCAGGGCCATGGCGTCTGGCGCCAGGCTATCGAACAGTCGACTGGTATCGCATTGCGGACGTTGAGAGTGCTGGCCCACGACACCTTCCAGCCGGCAAAGATCAGTTTCACCCACGCGCGACCCGCCAGCCTTGAAGTGCACCGCCGCGTGCTGAGAACCGCGATCGAGTTTTCACAGGAATGCAATGCCATCGTTTGCCGCAGCCGCGACCTGGACATGCCCATCCCTGCGGCAGACCCGGCGCTGAATCGCGAAATGAAACGATGGCTGGACGTGCAGTTGGCTAGCCTGCGCGACGAGCCCACGCAGCGGGCGCGCCAGATCGTCAGGATGCTGCTGCCAGGCGGACTGTGTTCGGTCGATCGGGTTGCCCAGCATCTTGGCATGCATCGACGCACCCTTAATCGGCACCTGGCGGCCGAGGGCGAGAGTGTCACAACGATCATCAATGCTGTACGGGCTGAACTCGCCGCGGAGTATCTGGCCAACAGCGAACGCAAGTTGTATGAAGTCGCCGAACTCCTTGGCTTTTCCTCTGCCTGTGAACTTTCTCGCTGGTTCCGCGGCCAGTTTGGTAAGACACCCTCGGAGTGGGCTGCCCACTACCGGCAGAGCAAGGTGGCAGCCGGGCCCATCTCGCATAAGTAGGACGCCAGGTTCGAGGACGTCTGACGCGTCCCTTCGTCATCCCAGCTAGCCACACGGCCTGAACCGGCCGCACCCTGCACATTCCTGACGTTACAGATCCCCGCCTGCTTCCGCGACTGCACGGGAGCGTTATCGCTATCGGCTTTCCAGCCATGGGCCCTGGCCTCGCGTCCCAATATGCAAAGAAATTGGCGCGTTAAATCAATAGCATCGTGGCCGCACCGCCTATTATGAGTCCCGTGGCCCAAACGAAACGGTGCCCCTGCCCGCTGACAGGCCAGCTACATCTGCCGGACGCACATAGTGCTCGCCGCCGCACCAGCACAGATCGGAGACATCAATGACAGCAACTGCCGCAACCGAAGACACTGCTTCCCAAACCACGCTGGCACCAGCCATTGTCCGGCCATCAGTGCGCCAGCATTCGATCAAGGTGGAGATTTGCACGCCCGCCATCGGCGCCGAACTCAGCAACATCAGCCTCGCTGATGCCGCCCTGGACCCCGACGCCATCGCCGAAATCCGGGCGCTGTGGCTGAAGCATAAAGTCCTGTTCTTCCGCGATCAGAACATTACGCCGATGGAGCAACAGAACTTCGCCGCGCAATTCGCCGAACTGGAAGGCCATCCCCTCGCGCCGAGCCATCCAGAGGCGGACAAGCTGCTGATGCTGTACCGCAATCTCGACCCGAGCAAGCCGAAGAGCTTCGTCGAAAAAGCCAGCCGCGAAAACCTCTGGCATGCCGACGTGACCTTCAAGAAGGCGCCACCCCGCGGCGCGGTGCTGCGGCGCGAACTGGGTCCGGAGACAGGCGGCGACACCATATGGTCCAACATGGTGATGGCCTATGAAAAGCTGCCCGACACCATCAAGCAACGGATCGACGGCCTGTATGCAAAGCACAGTGCCGAGCATGTCTTTCTCGCCCAGATGCCGATCGAAGAACGTCACGCGATGGCCGCGAAGAACCCTGGCGCCGAGCATCCGGTGGTGCTCACCCATCCGGAGACGGGTGAAAAGGTGTTGTTCGTCAACTCGGGGTTCACGACGCATTTCTCGAATTTCTTCAACTTCGAGGACATCCGGTACGGCCAGGACTTCATGCCGGAGGCTCATCACCTGATGAACTATCTGACCTCTCAGGCCGCGATTCCGGAATACCAGGTACGCCTGAAGTGGCGAACCAACACGGTTGCCATGTGGGACAACCTGCAGGTTCAGCACTACGCCGTGGCGGACTACGGTAATGAGCCAAGAAAGATGCTGCGCGCCACCCTCTCGGGCACCCCGCTGGCATAGGGCGAACAGTTTCCTCCGGCGTATCCAGGGCACCCGCCCATCAGGAACAGACGGGCAGCCCTGGTACGCTTACCAGTTTTCGACCACCACCACAAAATGGAGACAGATATGCTTCACGAACAGGTCGACACCTCCCTCATCGATGGCGAATCGCTGCCGTGGGTACCGTTTACGCCCTATGCAGACAACGTCCTGCTGAAATACTTCAAGCTTGACCCGATCCGGGGTGAAGTGATCGTACTGATGAAGGCGCCGCTCGACATGCAACTGCCCAGGCACCACCACACCGGTACGGTCATGGTCTACACGATCGAAGGCCAGTGGAAATACAAGGAGCACGACTGGATCGCGAGGCCCGGCAGCGTCGTGTACGAGACCGCCGCATCGACCCACACCCCTGAAATCGTCACGGAAGGCGGAAAAGGGCATGCGGTCATGCTGGTTCAGATGACCGGCGATCTCCTGTTCCTCGACGGGAACGACAACATCGTCGCGCTCGAAAACTGGAAGAGCGGACTGCAGCGCTATCTCGCCTACTGCGAGCAGCATGGCATCAAGCCGAAAGACCTCACGGCGTTCAACTGATCTGGATTTCATCCGCGAATACTGCGGCGTAATCGTCGGCGAAGAACACTCTACTAACAGGTTCACTGAACTTCTGTAGAAGTCGAGAAACCGGCGTCGCCGCTCTCTCTTGTGCCATTTTTCGGTTTTGGAGAGTCTCAATCTCCATCGGGCGTTCGCCTCCCCGTCCCGTATCGCCTATAACGGCTACGGCGCGAGCCGACGAGGGGCGGCTCAGATCGCAAAGCCGCCGTTCCCCCGATGCGTTGGGAAACGACGGCTCCGGGTCCGACTGCTGCCGGACGCTGCCGATCAATGGCCGACCACGCCGGCCGTTCTATGTCGGACCGGGTTCGGCCACAGGCCACAAAGAGTCATTTACTTTTACTGTCCAGCGGACATTCTGGTGTCCGTTCTTGATCGGTAAGCGACTTACGTCCCGGCAAGCAATCGAAATCGCCTTTCGCTTCTATCGCCGCGAGTTCGTCCGGCGCCAGCCTGGGCCGCGACGCATGACACCAATCATCGAACGCTGTCTTTGATCGCAAATCGGCCTACTTCGCGTTCAGCAACGGGACCGCGGCAGGCACACAACCCCCGTCCAGCGCTTCGGGTCGAGGAGCATAGATACGCATCATGATGCTGCCCCAGAAAGGGCTACTTGTTTTGCTGCGGAGGCTGCCGGAGCTCTTTGGGGCAACGCGTTCGTAAAACTCGTCCGCATCGGCAATGCGGTCATTAAAGGCGAACGTACATGGTGGCCGTTTACAGGCCGCGACGTCCTTTCAGCAGGCCCTCACGGGTTGCCTTTTTACCGTTCTCATGCGGTAGGGTGGCCGAGCAGTCAGCGATTCATAAACGTAATTCAAGGGCAACGTAAGATGAATAAGCAGGAGTCGTCGATGCCGTGGCTGCCGATACCGGGGAAAGCAGGCTCGGTAGCGGCAACGTATTGCGATAGGTTTCAGCTCGGTGCGCGGCGTTCCCGTTGATCGCTCGACGATCGGAGAGGCCGATGACCAGGGCAGGAAAGCTGTTCATCGCCTCATTTCACTGCCGCCCCCCCAACAACCTGACAAAGGCCTCACTGGTAAATGTAGACGCCCTGGCCAACCTTACGACCGAATCGGCCCGCAGCCACCAGTTCTCGCAGCAACGGACACGCGCGGTACTTCGGATCGCCGAACTCCTTCTGATAGACATCCATCACGGACAGCAAGACATCAAGCCCCACCATATCAGCCAGCGCGAGCGGGCCAATGGGGTGATTGGCTCCCAGTCGCATTCCGGCGTCTATTTCCTCAGCAGTTGCGATGCCTTCGGCCAAAACGAAGAACGCTTCGTTGATCATCGGCACGAGAATGCGGTTGACTGCGAACCCGGGTGAGTTCCTGACGATGATGGGCGATTTGCCGAGGCGCACGGTTATCTCACGAATCGCTTCAACAGTCTGATCACTCGTACCAATACCACGGATGATCTCAACGAGCGGCATCAGCGGCACCGGATTGAAGAAGTGCATACCAATGAACCGTGAGGGAGCGGCAAGCGTGCCACCTAGCGCGGTGATCGAAATGGATGATGTATTCGTTGCGATGATCGCGTCGGCCCCAACCACCGACTCGATCTGCTCAAGGATACGGACCTTCAGGTCGTTTCTTTCAGTGGCGGCCTCGATAACGAGATCGACGTCGGCAAGCCGCTGACAGTCATTCGATGTTTCGATCCGGGCGAGCGCGGCTGCGCGCGCATCCGCATCGAGGTTACCCTTGGCAACAAGGCGTTCGAGGCTGTTGCTCAGCGTCGCGACGCCTTTGGCGAGGGCAGCATCGGTCACGTCGATCATGATCACCTTAAGGCCCGAGAGTGCAACGGTCTGGGCGATGCCATTGCCCATCGTACCGGCGCCAACTACCCCTACAAGTTCGATATTCATTCCCACTCTACTCAAAGGTTCTCAAAAATGGCTGCGATGCCCTGGCCACCGCCGATACACATTGTGGCAAGCGCGTACCGCCCACCGACGCGCTTGAGCTCGTACAGCGCCTTGACAGTGATCAGGGCGCCCGTTGCGCCAATCGGGTGACCCAGGGAAATGCCGGAGCCGTTTGGATTGACCCGGGCAGGATCGAGTCGAAGCTCCTGCGTAACGGCGCAGGCTTGCGCGGCAAACGCTTCATTGGCCTCGATCACATCGAGGTCACCGATACGAAGGCCGGCCCGCTCGAGCGCAAGACGGGTGGCGGGCACTGGCCCAATACCCATGTAGCGAGGGTCGACACCTGCGTGCGCGTACGACACGAGCCTGGCCATCGGCTTGATTCCGTGTCGTTCGGCAGCTTGCCGCTCCATCATCAGGATTGCGGCAGCGGCGTCGTTGATGCCGGACGCGTTGCCTGCCGTGACAGTGCCGTTTTCCTTCTGGAAGACGGGCCGCATCGCAGCCATCCCGGCGGTGTCGACATCCGTGCGTACATGCTCGTCAGTGTCGAACACGACTTCCTTGCCTTTGACCTTTCGCGCGATCGGGAGGATCTGCTCCCTGAACCGTCCTTCTGCAAGCGCCGTCGCCGCGCGTCGATGCGACTCGACTGCGAGCGCATCCTGCTGCTCGCGCGAGATGCCGTATTTCCGAGCCACATTTTCCGCGGTGACACCCATTGGAACAGCGTGGAACGGATCGTTCAGCGCGCCGAGCATCATATCGATCAGACGGCTGTCGCCCATGCGCGCTCCAAATCGCGCGTCGGTGCTGATATAGGGCGCGCGGCTCATGTTCTCGGCGCCACCACCGATCGCCACCTCGGCGTCACCCAGCAGGATGGCTTGAGCCGCTGAAATGATGGCCTGCAGGCCCGATCCGCACAGCCGGTTGACCGTGAGGGCGGGGGTTGTTTCTGCCACGCCGCCGTCGAGGGCGGCGACGCGCGCGAGATAGAGATCCTTTGGTTCGGTAGCGATGACATTGCCGAACACCACATGGCCGACCTGACCGCCCGCGACGCCGGCACGCGCGAGTGCTTCCCGCACGACAAGCGCACCAAGTTCCGTGGTCGGGACATCTTTCAGGCTACCGCCGAACTTTCCAATGGCAGTGCGCACACCGCTGACGACAACGACATCTCTCTGCATCAAAAACTCCTTCAAATCTGTGTAATTCCTGAACATGCCGCGTGGCATAGCGGCCGCGTACCGCGACAGTGGCAGTGAAAGTTGTCCGGTCGTACCGGGGCCGGGCCAACCTACTGGCCGCCGAATGGTTTCTGGACGGTCAGCCTGTTGGTAACGGACGTCACGCCGGGAACGCCTCGGGCGATCTCGGCGACCTTGTCGATCTGCGAGGCGTCCACGACTGTGCCGTCGAGCGTCACCGCGCCGTTCTTCGCTACGACGCTGATATCGCCGGCGTTGATCTCCTTGTGCTTCGCGATGGCGGCGTAGATCGTCCTGCGCAGCGCACGATTGGCCTTGCGGATGTCTTTGGCAGTCGTGCCACCGGAGGCGGCGGCCGCGGTGGCGTTCGAAGCGGCGCTCGCGCCTGGGGGCTGCGCCCACGCATGAACGGATGCCAGTGCAATCAATGCAGCACCAGCGAGCCCGAATGCCCTTGTTGTAGTCATGAAATGCTCCAGTTGTTGTGTGGAAGGGATCAGAAGCTGTGACGCATGCCGATCATCGCCGCAGTGGTCGACCTGCCTTGTGGAACGGGTGCGCCGTAGGTGATCGTCTGGCTCATGTTGCCGTGGTTGTCGACATAACCGACCTGCGCATAGGCGAGAGTGCGCTTGGACACGCTATATTCGGCGCCCACTGCGTACTCGGCGGAGTGATTGGCCCCGACGTTCCGGTCATGCAGGTAATAGAATCCTGATGTGACCTTGAAGAGCGGGCTGAACCTGTAGCCAAGCCCCCCGGAGAACATCTCCAGGTTGAACCCTTTGGGCCCGCTGGTATTCGCGGGATTTCGGGCCCGGCTGTAGGACGACGACACGGAAAATGCGTGAAACGTGTATTGCGCGCCCACGTAGTAGAACTGGTTGTTGTTCACACCCGTCGACGGCGCAGTGACGATTCCACTGGCGGTCGTCGTGAACGGGTTGGAGTCGTGTCCGTTGTAGTACACGGCCGCAAGGTTCAGACCGTAGTTCGAATATTGCAGCACGGCCGACTCGCGCGTGCCGCCCTGGAATTTCCCGGGGACGCCGCCCGGTGCGTACTCGAGCGCGAGCGATGCGCCATAGAACTTCGGCGACCGGTAGACGATCGCGTTGTCGTCATACAGCGCCCCGACCGAGCCGTTCGTGCTCGTGCCCTGCCACCCCGAGGCCTGGTTCAGGCCGAGCCATCCGGTCAGAATGCTGCCGAAATACTGGGCGTTCCGCACGTCGGTGTCGGCCATCGCGTAGATCATCGGCACGATCTGCCGACCCATGTCGACGGAGCCGTACGGACTCGAAACGCCTACCGTCGTCTGCTGGGTGAACATCGACGTGGCGGTCGGCGTGTCTGCCAGGCCACTTCTCCCGGTGCCGCTGTTGAACGATCCTTGTAGCTTGAAGTTGACCTTGAAGCCGCCGCCAATGTCCTCGGAGCCTTTCAGGCCAAAGATGCTCGAATAGATGCCGCCGTCCTTATACTGGAAGACGTGCCCGAGATTCACCTTGGACTGGAAGTTCGCTGCGTTTGCGCTTTGATAGAGCAGACCGGAATCCAGGACGCCATATAGCGTGACTGACGATTGTGCATGTGCCGCACTGGCGAACACGACAAGCGCCGCAGCGCCACTCCACTTCAATTTCATTTTGTCTCCTCATATGATTAGGAATGCATAAAAATACAGCAGATACGCGGCAATTGCTTCAATGACACTGGGCCTGTGGCTTATGCAGACAGAATGTCGGCGCGACGGAAGGTGCCCGGTACCACGCGCGGCAGGCAAATGATCGGCGCGCCAGCGCCGTCACCAGCCGTTGTCCTCACGAAATTGGCTCTGAGCCGTAGTGCTATCGACTCATGCTGCCTGGCATGGACCACTGGTCGTCCGCATCGCTCTGCAATATCAGGACGCCTCCGATCTCGCGTATCGGAAACCGGTGAAGGCGCAGCCTGTCCGACACACCCTCGTCGGGCTTCGCCAGATCGAACTGCAGTCCATGGGCGGGACATCGCAATACCGTTCCGTCGATACAACCGCTGGCCAGGGACGCCCCGTTGTGTGGGCAGGAATTCTCAATGGCGTGGATCGTCCCGCCGACGTTGAAAAGGACGACGCCTTTGCCGTTGACGAAGACGAGCTTGCGCTGGCCCGGAGAAAGCTCGGTTGCCAGCGCGACAGGCACCAGATTTGATGTGCAGGCAGAGTGGGATTGACAAGTCATGTTCTGTCGATGGAAATGAGGTCGGCTGAACCGGGGCACCCGTTCCGCAAAGATCATCTTTCACGAGTGCTGCCCGGGTTCGACATACCTGTCAGCACTGCTCACGCAGCAGCTTCTTGTTGATCTTGCCCACGCTCGTTTTGGGAATTTCCTCGACGAAGGCAATGCGGTCCGCATCAGGAACCGCGTACTTGCTGATTCGCTTTGCGTCAACGTGTTGCATCAACCGTTCACGAATCACCTCAACGCAAACGCCCGCGCCCGTCTCGCGAACGACGAACGCCATCGGCCGTTCTCCCCACTTCTCATCACGCACGCCGACCACCGCACACTCCTGCACGCCGGCTACGCCCGTGATCAGGCTCTCGACCTCGATCGACGACACCCATTCGCCGCCCGTCTTGATCACATCCTTGATGCGGTCAACGATCTGGATGAACCCGTCGGGCGTCATGACGGCAATGTCCTGCGTATGCAGATAGCCGCCGGCCCAAAGCTCCTCAGACGCTGCTGGCTTGCCGACGTAGGTCTTCGTGAGGAACGGTGAGCGCAGGACGATCTCGCCCTGCTGCTTTCCGTCGCGTGCGACGTCTTTCATGTTCCCGTCGACGACCCGGAAGTCGACAAACGGCACCGGGCGGCCGGTCGCGGAGCGCATCCGCACTTCTTCCTGACGGTCCTTCGGTACGTATCCAGGCGGCAGTTGCGCCATGGAGACGATGGGGCCGGTCTCCGACATGCCATAGGCTGTAAAGACATCCATGCCGCGGTCGAGCGCAGCTTCACACAGCGCGGGCGACAAGGCGGAACCACCAATCATGAGCTTCCAGCCCTTCAGGTCCTGCCCGTGCGCGTCCGCCGCCTGGAGCACCATCTTGAGGATGGTCGGCACGCAGTGGGAGAAGGTGACCTTTTCCGTCTGGCGCAGGCCGACCAGGCGCTCGGGGATATAACGTCCCGGCAGCACGGTCTTGAGCCCCAGCATGACCGCGATATACGGCATGCCCCAGGCGAGCACGTGAAACATCGGCGTGATCGGCATGTAGACGTCCTCCCGATGCAACCGCTGGCCGTCGCGCGGCGCGCACAGGCTCATGGCCGTCCCCATGGCGTGCAGGACGATGTCGCGGTGGCTGTACGCCACGCCCTTTGGATCACCGGTCGTGCCCGTCGTGTAAAACGTCGCGGCGCGCGTCCTTTCGTCGAAGTCGGGGAATTCGAAATCCGCCGACGCGCGCGCCATCAGCTCCTCGTACTCGCCGGCGACCGGCAGTGTCATTGTCGGCACGGTTTCACCGTCGGCAAGCACCACCATCTGGCGCACGAACTTCAGTTCTGCCTTGATCTCCTCCAGCACGGGAACGAAGTCCGTATGCACCAGTACGACCTCGGCACGGGAGTCGTTCAGGGTATAGAGGATCTGCTGGGCCGACAGCCGCACGTTGACCGTGAAGAGCGTCGCGCCCATCATCGGGATAGCGAAATAGCTTTCCAGGTAGCGGTGGCTGTCCCAGTCCATCACGGCTACGGTGGAGCCGTTGCGGACATCCAGCCCGCGCAGCATGGACGCGAGCTGGCCGACGCGCTCCCGGAACTGCCGGAAGCTGTAACGCAGTTCTCCGCGATAGGTGATTTCCTGGTCGCCATGGATGCTCAGTGCGTTCAGGAGCAGCTGCTTGACGAGCAGCGGGTAGGTATAGGCCGACGGCGTCGGCGTGATCAGGCTGTCTTGCATGGCAGGGCTCAGAACGGTTTGCTTCCAATGATTCCAGCGCGCTCCATCTTGCGGTGGCTCGGCGGATAGTCCATGACGGCGTAGTGCTGCGTCGCGCTGTTGTCCCAGATCGCGATGCTGTTGGGCTTCCAGCGCCAGCGCACCTGGTATTCCGGGATAGACGCCTGACTGATCAGGTAGCGCAGCAGGTCCGCGGCACCCGGGTTCGCATCGGCGCCGTAGCGCACGCGGGCCGGGGTATGGAAGTTGGTGAAGTGGGTCGTGAAGACGTTCACATACAGGATCTTTTCGCCCGTTTCTGCGTGGGTCCGGACCACGGGATGCTCCGCATCGGGAAACTGCGCCCTGAGCGCAAGGCGCTTCTCGATGGGCATGATGGCCCCGAAGGTGGCCTCAATGCTGTGGCGCGCGCGCAGGTCGGCAATCTCGCTTTTGATGTGCTCGGGCAGCTTCTGGTACGCCAGCACCATGTTCGCCCACATCGTGTCGCCGCCGACGGGCGGGCATTCCACGCAGCGAAGCACCGCGCCGAACGGCGGTGCTTCGCGCCACGTGGCATCAGAGTGCCACGCGTTCTCATAGCGGTCGTTCGGCTGCTCCGGCGTGCGGTAGATCCGCGCCAGCCCTGGATTCTCGGGATCGCTACCCACGACAGGATGCCCTTCGAGCTCGCCGAAGCGACGGGCGAAGGCCACGTGATCGGCACGGGTGATGTCCTGGTCGCGCAGGAATACCACGCGATATTGGAGCAGGGCTGCCCGGATCTCCGCAAAGAGGCCAGCATCGTGGAGGGCGTCGGCCAGCTTGACACCGGTCAGTTCTGCGCCAATGGCATGAGTGAGTTGTTCGATACGCATAGCTTCGGTATTCCTCGTCTTACTGTTCCAACACGAAGACTGACGAGCCGGTCGTCTTGCGCGATTCGAGGTCGCGGTGGGCGTGGGCGGCGTCTTCGAGGGCGTACTTCTGGTTGATCTCGATCTGGATGCGACCGGCTGCCACATGGCCGAACAGTTCCGCTGCGAGGTCGGCTTTTTCGGCGGGGTCCGCGATGTAGTCGGCCAGCGCCGGACGGGTCAGGTAGAGCGATCCCTTATGCGCGAGCAGTTGCGGATTGAACGGTGGGATTGGGCCCGAAGCGGTGCCAACGCATACCATCAGGCCCCTGCGCTTGAGAGAATCGAGCGAGGCCTCGAAGGTGTCCTTGCCGACGCTGTCGAAGACGACGTTCACGCCGACGCCATCGGTCAGCTCGCGCACGCGCTTTGCCACGTCTTCCCGGCTGTAATCGATGATGTGGTCGCAGCCATGTGCCCGTGCGACTTCCGCCTTGGCGTCGTTCGATACAGTACCGATGACCGTCAGTCCGAGCAGCCTGGCCCATTGCGACACGATGAGGCCGACGCCCCCGGCAGCTGCGTGCAGCAGGACAGTGTCGCCCGCGTTGAAGCCGTAGATGCGCCGCATGAGGTAGGATGCGGTGAACCCCCGCATCGTCATGGCGGCGGCGGTCTCGAACGAGATGTCGTCCGGCAGTTTGATCAGGGGAGCCGCGTCGATCACGCGCTCCGTGCAGTAAGCGCCGAGCGTGTTGTACGCGCCGGTGTAGGTCACCCGGTCACCTACCGAGACGCTGGTGACGTCCGGCCCCACGCTGACCACGGTGCCGGCTGCTTCGGTGCCAATGCCCGAGGGCAGCGGCGCCGGATACAGGCCGGTGCGGAAATAGATGTCGGCAAAGTTGAGGCCGACCGCCTCGTGGCGCAGCCTGACCTGACCCGGTCCGGGTTCGCCGACCGCCACGTCCTCATAGCGCAGGACCTCGGGGCCACCAGTTTCATAAAAGCGAACAGCTTTTGCCATGCTTTGTCTCCTTCATTCAATACAGGTGCGCCAGCCTTGTGCCGGATCGGCACCTTCGAGCAAGCGCGCAAATACGTGACTACCGTCCCATCGCTGTGCGATCGGCGGCAAACTTGACGAACCAGTCCAGGCTTTCAGGATTCGCCATGGTGTCGGGATTAGCCACCTTGTCCAGCGGCTGTCCCAGTAGCAGCTTCTTGATTGGCAGTTCCATCTTCTTGCCGGACAGGGTGCGTGGAATCGCCGACACCTGGAACACTTCGTTCGGCACATGCCGTGCGGAGAGCGCGACCTTGATGCGCTGGCGAATGGTTTCGGTGAGCGCAGGCGTCAGCTTGACGCCCGGCCGCAACACCACGAACAGCGGCATGTAAGACTCACGTCCCAGGTATTCGAGATCCACGACCATGCTGTCGAGGACCTCGGGCAACTCCTCCACGGCCCGGTACAACTCGCTCGTACCCATGCGGATGCCGTGGCGATTGATCGTGGCGTCCGAGCGGCCATAGATGATCGCGCCGCCCCTTGGAGTGATGCGCACCCAGTCTCCATGGCGCCAGATTCCTGGATACATGTCGAAGTAGCTGTCGCGGTAGCGTGCGTTGTCCCTGTCATTCCAGAAGCGCAGCGGCATCGACGGCATCGGGGCGGTGCAGACCAGCTCGCCGACCTCGTCTACCACCGCCTTTCCCGCCTCATCGAAGGCCTCGACGCGCGCGCCCAGGCAGCGGCACTGCATTTCGCCAAGGTAGACGGGCAGCGTGGGCACACCTGAAACAAAGCAGCCGGCGAAGTCGGTGCCCCCCGATAGCGCGTTGATCCAGACCGGCCCGACGTGATCGAGGATCCAGCGGTAGCCTTCAGGTGCCAGCGGAGAGCCCGTCGAGCCGACTGCGCGCAGCCGCGCAAGGTCGGCCACGTTGCGGGGCTCGATAGCGGACTTTTCACAGGCCTGAAAGTACGCTGCGCCCGCACCGAAAAAGTTCACCCCGGCGTCCCCGATGAATCGCCAGAGCGCGTTCATGTCCGGATAGCCGGGATTCCCGTCGAACAGGCATGCCGTCGCGCCTGCGAGCAATCCGCCGACTTGCAGGTTCCACATGATCCAGCCGGTACTGGCCTGCCAGAAGAAGCGGTCACCGGCATGCAGATCCAGATGGAGCGTGGTGAGCTTGACATGCTCGAGAACGATGCCACCCTGCGAGTGGACGATGGGCTTCGGCAGGCCTGTCGTGCCTGACGAGTAGACGATCCACAGCGGATGGTCGAACGGCACGTGCTCGACGCCGAGCGGCGTAGCGTCTTGCGAGATCGCTTCGGCCCACGTCACCACGTTCGAAAGCCCATCGCAATCGTCCTCGCAACGCAGCGTCGGAACGACGATGACATGCTCGACGCTCGGCAACTGCTCGAGCAGCGTGCGCAATACCGGTCGGCGATCGAATTCCTTGCCGCCATACCGGTAGCCGTCGACGGCGATCATGACTTTGGGCGCGATCTGGCGGAAGCGATCCAGCACTGCCAGTTCCCCCATGTCGGGCGCGCAGGCCGACCAGATTGCGCCGATGCTTGCCGCGGCGAGAAACGCAACGATCGCATGCGGGGTGTTGGAAAGATAGGCCGCAACCCGGTCGCCCCGAACCACACCCCTGCTGCGCAGAGAGGCCGCCAAAGCCGCAACCTGACGTTCCAGTTCGGCCCAGCTCATTTCTCCTGCCTCGCCCGCCTCGTTGCGATAAACGATGGCGGGCCGGCCAGCCGTGGAGTGTCGAAACACCTGCTCGACGTAGTTCATCTGCACGCACGGGAACCACGCAGCGCCTGGCATGGTGGCGTCAGCCAGTGCGACGCGGGGCTTCTGGATCGACGGGATCGCGGCCCAGTCCCACAGCGCCAGCCAGAAGGCGTCGATCTCGTCGACTGACCACTGCCACAAGGCGTCGTAGTTCGCAAATGAGAGGCCGCGCTCCTGCTCGAGCCATCGCATGAATTGCGTGACGCGGGCGTCGTCGACGATGGCTGAAGACGGCGACCACGCCGGCAGTGTGAGTGACGGTGCCGTCACCGCACCAGCGTTCAGGGTCGGACTGATGGAAATGCTCATTGCTCGGGTACCGATAAGGGGTGGGTGCTATCAAGGCGCATTGCTGCGCGGTTCAGGCCGATACCGTCACGGGCGAGCCCGGCGAGGTCGCGGCATCCAGGCGGATATGCTCCACCTTCGCCAGTTCCGATTCGTAGGTGCGCATGGCCAGCAGGAAACACAGGGCGGCGAGCAGACCGAACGCGGGCATCACCGCAAGCGCCGTCTGCAAGCCCCATGCATCGGACACCAGGCCACCCACGAAGGGGCCGACGGCGAGGCCAAAGAGATTCTGGAACAGCGACAGAATGGCGGCCCCGGTGGAACGGACACCCGGATGAATTACGTTGAGCACCACCGTGGCAGTTGGCGCCACCGTGCACATCATCAGGAGACCACCAAGAGCGATCAGCAGGAACTGCCCGTTCGCTGACATCGTGCCGCCGAAGGCTGTCACGAAGACAAGCAACGTTGCCGTGCACAGGATGGCCATCATCACAAGTTTGTTGCGCGGTCGGCGGACGGCGAGTCGATCCGCTATCACGCCCCAGATGACCGAGCCCGTTGCGCCACACAGCACGACCACTGCGGCTAGCATCCCTGCGTGGTCCGGGGCGGCGCCGTGGTAACGGTGGAAATAGCTTGGAAGCCACGACCAGATCATCGACACGACGACGAGCTGAAGGGCGGCGCCCAGGCACGTCCACCATACCGTGGGCGAACTGGCCAGTATCGATACGATCTGCCTTGCAAAGCTCTGCACAGAGTGCCGCGCCTGGTCCATGCGGGGGGCGAGTTCCACGGTCTTATAGTCCGGCACAAGCAGGTACAGGAAAGCCAGGACCAGGCCGGGAACGCCAACGATACCGAATGCCGCTTTCCAGCCCCAGTGGGCCGCGACAACGCCACCCAGCATCACGCCAAGCACGGAACCGAGCGAGGCCGCCGCGAAAAAGGCGCCAAGCAGCGTGGTGCGCAGTCGCTTCGGAAACAGGCTGGCAATCAGGGCGCCGCCCACCGAGCCGTAGCCGGTCTCGCCAAGGCCGACGATGGCTCGCGCCGCGAAGAGCTGTCCAAAGTTGCGCGCGAACATGCAGGAGATCGTCGCCAGGCTCCACACCGTTGCCATCACGAAGATGCTCTTGACCCGGCTGAAGCGGTCAGCCATCAGCGCGACGGGAACGCCGCCTGCGGCCACGACGATGGAAATGATCGACACCAGGCTGCCAAGTTGCATGTCTGATAGGCCCCAGGCGGCCTTCAGGTGCGGAAACAACGACACAATGACCTGACGATCGACGTAATCGAACAACATCAGCGCGAAGGTCATCGCGAAGGCGAACCACGCCTGACGCCGGCTGACGAGGTAGCCGTCGCGGTCGTCCGACTGCGGCGCGGCGGAATGCAAGTTCATGATTTACGTCTCCGGGGTGAGACTCTTTCATGGAGAGCCTCTTTCTATCTGGCGATCTCACAACGAGACCGGAAAGTTCGTTGCTTCGCAACGTCTGCGAAGCAACGGCGCACTCAAATCGCAACGTGCGATCTCGCTCTCAGGCAGCGCGCAGCGGAACGCCTCTGATGCCTGGCTGGCGGTTGGGCGCCATGCCGTTCGCGGCCAGCGTCTCGTCAACAGTGTCGTACCAGGTACCAATGCGGTAGATCTCGCGGGCTTCCTTGCCGGTCGCGATGCCGCGGCCGAGTTCATGGGCGACGCGCACGCACTGCTGGATCTGCTGCACGGAGGTCATGCGATTGCCGCGTTGATCGGTGAGCGTGTCCTCTGTGCCGACGCGAGGATGGAAGCCCATTGCCATGGACATCATGTTGAGTGGCAGCACGTTATGCAGAAGAGACTCTGACGTGACGCAGACGCCGTCGGCTGCGCGCTGCAGGAGGTACATGAAGTTGTAGGGATTGGGGCCGTCGGCGCCGCCGGCGATGCCGATCCAGGTCAGGTTGACCGGGCCTTTGTAGATGCCGCGGCGGATCATGCGTTCGATTGTGTCGTAGGAGTGAACGCCCGCGAGCTGGAAGTGAGGCTGGATACCGGCAGCCTGCAGGCGCCGCAAGTGCTCTTCAACCCAGCCCGGACCTGCCGGGACCGTCATCTCGCGATAGGCTTGCTGCAATGCCGGCTCGGCGAGCGACGTCCCTGCCACGGCCTCCGGCGTCATCAACTCCATGATGTTCATCTGCGTGGTGTTGATCGCAATCGTCACCTGGTCCGGCTTCGGGTCCAGTTCGGCGAGCATGTGGCGGGTGTCGTCGGACAGCCACGTCGCAGCCTGGCCTTCATTTTCCGGAGCGAAAGAGATCGAGCCGCCGACCTGGATGATCATGTCGGGTACTGCCGCGCGTACGCCGGCGATCAGTTCGTTGAACTTGGACAGGCGCTTCGAGCCTTTGCCATCGAGTTCGCGCACGTGCAGGTGCAGCACCCTTGCTCCGGCTTCGTAGCAGTCAACGGCCTTCTGGATCTGCTCGTCCATGGTTACCGCAATGTCTTCCGGGAAATCGGAAGGCATCCACTCGGGGGCGTAAGGGGCGACGGTGATGACCACCTTCTGCTGGTTTTGGGGATGAAGCGAGTCGTCGAGGAATTGCATGGATTGGCTCCTGGTGTTGAGCACCGATACCGGCGCTTGGTTCGGCGTATGGCCACACTGTAGGCTGTCCATGAGGTAGACTATTTCGTTCAGGTGCCAGTTATTTTCGTTTTGATGCCATTCGGTAGAAACCATTAGCGGCGCACTCCAAGTGCTGTTATAGGGCACGACCGGCGCATCAAGGAGATCCAGGTGACGGAACCGATGGTCCGTGCGCGAGCGTTGAGTGGCCTCTTGCAGGTGGCCCGGCGACATGGGCTGGTGCCCCAGAACCTGCTGCGCGAGGTGGGTCTCGATGCCGCTGTACTGGCCAATCTCGACCATCGGATTCCGATTGCCGCCGTATGCCAGCTGCTGGAAAATGCCGCGTCAAATGCGAAGTGCCCAACGTTCGGGATCGAGATGGCCGACAGTCGTCAGCCACTCGATTTCGGCATGCTCGAACTATTGCTCTCGCACAAGCGGACCCTGCGCGAGGTCCTGCTGGCGGCGATCCAGTATCGCCACCTGCTCAATGAAGCGCTGGCGATTTACGTGGAAGCTGGCGGAAGTACCGTCGTGATCCGCGAGGAAATCGTCGCAGAGCAAGGCATTCCGACGCGCCAGGCAACCGAACTTGCCATTGGCGTGCTGGCCCGCACCTGTGTCGCCCTCCTGGGAGAACACTGGCAGCCACGAAGCGTCAACTTCACCCATCCCGGGCCGGCCAGCATGAACTTTTACCGGCGTTTCTTTGGATGCCCGGTGGAATTCGACAGCGACTTCAATGGTATTGTCTGCGCCGCCGGGGATCTCGACCGCCCGAATCCGAATGCGGACCCGGAACTTGTGACTTATGCGGAAAGCCTGGCCAACCCGCTTAACCTGTCAGAGCCGCACTCGATCGTCCTGGATGTGCGTAAGACCATCTACCTGCTGCTACCCATTGAGCAGGCTGCCGTTGACCAGGTTGCAGGGCACCTTCACCTGAGTGTACGCACGATGCAGCGTCAACTCGATGCGGCCGGTACCAACTTCTCAAATCTGGTCGATGAGGTTCGACGGGAGCTCGCAATACGCTATCTGACCAATCGGCGTTACCCAATCGGGCGCGTGGCAACGTTGCTCGGCTATTCGAGGCAGTCAACCTTCACCCAATGGTTTACGGCGCGGTTCGGCACATCACCGCGTGCGTGGCGGAGTACGCAGTTGAAGCAATGACCAGTTCCCGGCGCGCCTCGCCGCCTGCCTGGGCGGTTCAGCCGGAATTGAACGCAACATGCAGCATCAGTTGCCGTTTCTGATTTCTTCGCAAGCGTGGTTTGCTGGCTCGGCGGTTTACGCACGGATAGACCGTTTGGCCAATAAAGTCACAACGCCGCTGCGATGAACGCTCGCTGCGTTCAGACTCGGCCGTTAGGCCTTCCTGCGTAGCCGTTGGCGGTCAAGGCGACCCGGTCAGCGTGTTTTCCCGACGGTCGGGAATGGCACCCAGCATACGTAGCGCCTGGGCGATTGAGATTGGCCACTTTCGCTCGCACGACGCATTGCGCGAACGCGTAGCGCGCCCGACTGGCCGGATCTGTCAGTAAATGGACCTGTTTGGACAGCCGATTATTCCGTCTCCAGCGATACGATGTGCCCAATCGTTGCTCCTGTCGCTGCTTGCAATCACCGATACGGTCAAAGTCGCGCTTGAAGTCAGATCGCGATACGTAGGAGTACAACGTTGACAACTGTTTTTGCGTAGGAGAATTTCGTGAGAGTTCTGGTCGCGGTAAAGCGCGTAATTGACTACAACGTGAAGGTCCGCGTGAAGTCGGACAACACGGGCGTCGATATCGCCAACGTGAAGATGTCGATGAATCCGTTCGACGAAATCGCCGTCGAAGAGGCCGTGCGCCTGAAGGAAGCGGGCGTGGCGACGGAAGTGATCGCCGTGTCGGCGGGCGTGACGCAATGTCAGGAAACGCTGCGCACGGCGCT
>NZ_JAWRXV010000489.1:0-309 GCF_046534875.1 Paraburkholderia sp. SIMBA_054
CGGCAATCAGCGCGGTGCCGACGCCGGCGTCGAGCGCTTCGGTCAGCGCGTCCGCATCGCTAAAGGCGACGCACGTCCGCTTGTCCTTGCTCAGGACTTCGGCAATGACATCGGCGTCGCGGCCAAACGGCGCGAGAATCAGGACGCGTTGCTCCATGAGCTTACTGCCGCGACGTATCGATGAGGTGATCGGTCGCACCGAGCAGCGCGGTGCTGCCGCTATAAGACGGCAACCCGGAGAGCACGCCTTCGAAGTCGCGCAGCGCTTCACCCACTTCGACGCCATGGCTCGTGAGCCGGAACTGGCGG
>NZ_JAWRXV010000490.1:0-309 GCF_046534875.1 Paraburkholderia sp. SIMBA_054
GGCCAATGCTTCCTTGCGGCAATGCTCGCCCCATGCCTCATTCTTCGTCAGTTCGAGCTTGAAGCCGAGCCCACTGTGCAACACATGGAAGGCGGTGACAATTCGGTACAGGATGTGTACCCAAATGCGGTTGTCCCACATGTTGTCCAAGCCTTGCTCTAGCGGGGTCTCGCCCATGATCTTTCGACCCGGATAGCTCTGGTCGAGGTATCGAACGACGGCGGCTGTTTCTGAAATAAAGCCACCATCAGCAAGCTGAAGCGTCGGCGTTTCGCCCCACGGATTCATTTTCAGGTGACGCCAGCCACG
>NZ_JAWRXV010000491.1:0-309 GCF_046534875.1 Paraburkholderia sp. SIMBA_054
CGACTGAATTGCCGGCAGATGGCGCTCGAGCGCCGCGCCGTACGGCGTGTTGCCGCGCGCCGCACGCTCGGTCCAGCCGAGGTCGGCTTCATGACCCGAGAACGATTCGATGAACTTCTCGCGCGGCATGCCGCTCTTCGTCACGACGATCTGCAGAATGTTGCGCTCGATTGCACGCACCTGCGCGTCCTGATGGTGGACGTCGCCGCACAGACGGTCGATGGTGCGCGCCGTGAAGCGGATCTTCGCGAGGTGCTGCTGGATCTCTTCACGCGCCTTCTGGTACGCCTTCGAGCTGACGTCGCCGCG
>NZ_JAWRXV010000492.1:0-309 GCF_046534875.1 Paraburkholderia sp. SIMBA_054
CGTGGATCGGGCCAGGGCTTCTGCTACAACCTGGGGCGCGGCTTCGGCTCGTTCTTTCCGATTCTCGTCGGCACCCTTTCGCAGGGCATGTCTCTGGTGAAGGCAATGGGCATCGTCGCCGGTGCGGGTTATCTGCTCGTGATCGTCGCCGCGTTGTGCCTGCCCGAAACCAAGGGCAAGGTGCTCGAGCAGTTGGAGGCTTGAGGGCGGGTTAGGTGGGCGGTGATGTGAGGCCGTAATTGCGGGGATGAAAAGCGCACTGGGTGGTGCGCTTTTTGTTTTGGGGCGAGCCGCGTGAATGTCTAAAGC
>NZ_JAWRXV010000072.1:0-52470 GCF_046534875.1 Paraburkholderia sp. SIMBA_054
TCGTCTTCAACCTGCACCTCTGAGTTCTCTTCAAATGATGAAAATTCAGAGGCGACAACTAGTGTGACGCCGGGGGCTTCCAGCGCAACTGGAACCGACCGTTACATCTGCGAACCGAGCCGCCGCTTTATCCGTGGATGAAGCTCGCCGGACGGTGGATCGAGACCGCCGGATTTGCAGCAGGGCAGCGCGTCAGGATCAACGTTGAACACGGACGCCTGAACATTACCGCCGAGTAAAAGCATGAAGGGCCGCGTATGCGGCCCTTCGTGCTAACGCAACGTTTGGGGAACCTGAACGTCAATAGCAACAACGGTTAATAATGGCTCGTCGTTCCATGCGGAAATAAAACTAAACTCCTTGAACCCATCCGCCGGTTCCTCTGCTGCTCTACATGTCTCAACGAGATACGGGCTCTCAGCACTCTCGGCCAAATGCGACAAATCCTGTCCTTCAGGAGAAGTCGCTTTCATGCCAAGAACCGTATGGAAGATAACTTCGAATGCTCCTCCATCAGTCCGTATAAGGACAGTTAGACAATTTCCTCTGTAAGAGAACGTCTCAATCTGACCATCGGCAACAAGTACCTCACTGCTTTTCATTTTTTAACTTCCCGGAACGTTTTCTCCCGGAGTGAAGCCAGTACCGCTTCCTGGCGTGTAGCCATCCGGTTTTGAATGTGCCAGTTAATCCGTGCGGATCGATCCATTGCACCGGGTTGGGCGCATACGCATACAGATTGATGCCGCCGCGCAGCCCAATCGGATCCCTACTTATGAACCGCCCCGCATGCGGATCATAGTACCGATACCGGTTGTAACACAGCCCCAGTTCCTCATCATGATACTGCCCCTGCGCCCGTATCAGATTCCCGGTTTCCGCCGCCTCCCCATTGGCCAGCTTCGCACCCCTGAGCGCGCCCCACGCCCGGTACCGCCCCAGCCACACCACCTTGCCCGATTCATCCACCAGTTCCTGCGGCGTCCCCAGATGATCGTTCTGGTAAAAGTACGTCGCGTGCCGCGTGCGCGCCTTGAGCGTGCGTCGCCCGAACGCGTCATAGCGCAGCAGCACGGTCACCTCGGGCTGCACGTTGCCCGGCACGAACCGTACACTGTCGGCGGTCCGCACGTGATGATCGACCTCATGCGCCGCGGGCGGTCGCGCATAGCGCCGTGCCTCCTTCAGGCGACCGGCCACATCCCACCCATACAGCCATGTCAGCTCGCCCGCTTCCCTGCGCCGCGCAAGATTCCCGTGCGCGTCATACTCGTACGTCGCCCCGAAATACTCGCCCATTGAGTTGTCGAGCCAGCTCGCCGGCGATGGGTCGAGCAAGCGGGGTTTGAAGCAGGGCTACACGCAAAGGTCAGCGTTGAACAAGGACGTTGACCATTACCGGAGGGCAGACCCACAAAGAACTGCGTCAACGGCCCTCGCATTTACTTCACAAACGAATCAATGTCATCAAGAGCATCTTGCGCTCTTCCTGACAGAGACTCATTACTAAGCTGGTGTTCCAAGACCGGCATCACCTTTTTTCGGTTTATCTGCGAGTACATTCTTGCTACATGCCCAATGCACGTAATACCCAAGCCCCTAACATCCTCATCCTTCCCACTTTCAATCGCTTCAATGCACTTGTCTTGAATCCACTCGGGATCGTCGATGTTGAAGCACAGATACATAAGCGCATCGATAACGATATTCTTATCAGTAGATTTCAACAGCCTGTCAAGCTCTTCCTTGCTGTAATGACTCATTTTATTCTCCCTTTGCTCGTGACCTTCCCGGCCCTTCTCAGCGCAGATTGTTGATCATTATGCAGATCACACCAGCAACGCACGTGTCCGTGGAATTCTTCATCCCCGTTAGCATGCGTTCTTGTCTTGTCCATCACAACAAGCTCATCATTTGCGGTATCAACGCCTACGCGCCTCGGCGACGTGTCTTTGACCTGTACTGAGTTATCAAGGGCAGCTTGTCCATTAGCTGGTGCCTTACTCTTGACGGCGTTATCTGTAGTTCCGTGATACGGCGCGTCTTTGTAAATACGTGCCAAGCCAAGCGGATCAATCCACGTGACCGGATTGGGCGCATATTGATAAACATTGATCCCACCCGCCAACCCATCGGGTCTTGCCAGCGGCACGAACGTGCCCGGCTCGTACAGATACACCGACGCCGCCTGCCACGAAGCAGCGCGTCAGGGTTACGGTTGGTCGGGGACGGCTGACCATTACCGCCGAGTAGAAGAATGGAAGGCCGCTTTCGCGGGCTCGTGGATTTGTTACTCAAGCAATGCTTGGCAAATGAATTTTGTTCTGTTCCAGTATCTGCATCGTCTTATCCAAGAATTTCAGCGGCAAATCTGTACTTGCGCCGTATAGGTCAACGATTCCGACTTCGACCACACTATCAACTAGAACCGCAAATTCGTTCAACCCTTCTTCCGATAGCGCAGATTTAAGACTCTCAGGGATCGGATCACCTCGTCCGTTCAAGCCAAGCAACGCTCCTCTTGCATCCCATACGGATAGATTCCGGCTTGCAAGAATGGAGTCAAGATGATCTAACAATTCAGTAACAGCCGGGTGCGAGATATCTTTGATCTCACAATAGCGACGCAAACAGGAAGACGCATAAAGCTGCTTACTCTCGATAGAGCAGCTTGCCAATTTTACGAGAAGCTCATTTCTATTCATGGTGACTGCATCGTTGAATCAGGTTCATATCGAATTTTCTGAGCAGCGGATTGCATACTGAACACGGTAGCTTATCTGCACCATGAACCCCGCTCGTACTGTTTTTCCCACGCACGTTCGCGACAGAAATTGAGGCCCCGGTTAGATCGAGACCCTTGTTCCTTGCCCTGGATATTGCATTCACCTCAGCGCATTGAGCATCGAACTCATTAGGTGGAATGTCCTTTAACGCATCTTGAACCTCGGGATTGGTAACTCCCCCTTGGTTTCGCCCAACCACAATACGACCGTCTTGGGAAACGATCACGGCTACTGTATTCGGCCGCTGTGACGCGGGCAACCTTTGAGCCTTATCAGCCAATCTACCAGCGAGTGTCCCACTCAATCCGAGCGGATCAACCCACTGCACCGGGTTGGACGCGTATTGGTACTCATTGACCCCACCCGCAATACCAATCGGGTCTTTACTGATAAACCGCCCACTGTGCGGCTCATAGTACCGATGGCGATTGTAGTGCAGCCCCAGTTCCTCATCATGATACTGCCCCTGCGACCGTATCAGATTCCCAGTTTCAGCCGCCGCCCCATTGGCCAGCTTCGCACCCCTGAGCGCGCCCCACGCCCGGTACCGCCCCAGCCACACCACCTTGCCCGACTCATCCACCAGTTCCTGCGGCGTACCCAGATGATCGTTCTGGTAAAAGTACGTCGCGTGCCGTGTGCGCGCCGGATACTCAACAAAGCGCCCATCCGTGCCCGTAGCCGGATACGCCGCCTGCTCCAGCGTCTCATCCAGCCGCGCCAGCGGCACGAACGTGCCCGGCTCGTACAGATACACCGACGCCGCCTGCCACTGATACTGCCTCACCCCCAGCGTGTGCTGGCGCTGCGCCACGGGTAACGCGTACGCATCATCAGAGTCCTCACGCACCAGACGCACACCACCATACGTACGCAGCCCCTCATCCCTGCGCCCCGCCGGCGCCTCATGAAACCGCTCCTCAAGCAGCATCAGATCACCGTCCCACGTAAACACCGTGCGATCGATACCGCCGCCCGCGCGCTCCACTTCCTTGAGCGTGCGTCGCCCGAACGCGTCATAGCGCAGCCGCACGCTTACCTCGGGCTGCACCTTGCCCGGCACGAACCGCACACTGTCGGCGGTCCGAACCTGATGATCAATCTCATGCGCCGCGGGCGGCCGCGCATAGCGCCGCGCTTCCTTCAGGCGACCCGCCGCATCCCATTCATACAGCCATGTCAGTCCGCCGGGCTCCCTGCGCCGCGCAAGATTGCCGTGCGCGTCATACTCGTACGTCACCCCGAGATACTCGCCCATCACGTTATCGAGCCACTTCGGCAGCGACTTACGCCACGCCTCCACCTTCTCGCGATCCTGCACGCCGCGCGCATCGTGGCGCGAGAACGGCTTCTGCCCGGGATGTGCACGCATCCACTCCGCATCCTCGGCCGCTTCGCGTGCGTACCGTGCCGTGCGCTCGTGTTCCGTTTCCAGCCCGTCCGGATACGGCGGGATCTTCGCCGGATCGACCGGGTTGCCGGCAGGATCGAACGCAAAGATCTCCGTCAGTTCAGGCGTCACCGCCTTCAGCAACCGGCCCACCGGGTCATAACCGTATTCCGACGCGCCACGCGTGCGGTCGTCGATGCGTGCCAGTTGCCCAGCCGCGTCATAGCGCAGCCGACGCTCCGCGAGCCACTCATGTTGCACGGACGGGTGTGCCGCCATCACCGAGAAACGCGTCAGACGCCCTGAGGGATCGTATTCGCGCTGCTGGCTAAACCCCGCATGTACCCGACCCGTCTCGCGATGCAGCCGGTCGCGCTCGAAGTCCAGCAGCGGCCGCCCATCGAGCAGCACGCCATGCACATGTCCCGACCCGTAGCGAAGCCAGTCAACAGTGCGGGTGTTAGGCAGTGTCGTGCGGATGCGGTTGCCCAGTGCGTCGTACTCATGCCGCGAGACCGTGACGTACGATTCGCCGAGAGCGAGGCTGACGTGCTGCTCCTCGGCAACGAGATGGCCCGCGTCGTCGTAGTGAAGGCGTACGGTGCTGTCTTCCGTCTGCGCCGTGGTGAGTCGCCCGCGCAGGTCATGGAAAAAGCGCTCGCTGACTGCGCCGTTCGGCCCGCGCATATCACGCTGCGTCAACCTGCCCAGCGCATCGCGTGTGTATACCGTCCACGCGTCGCCCTGACGCGACTGTGCGAGCCGGCCTGCCGCGTCGTACCCGTACTGCGTGACGCTATCGTCGAATCCCGTCTCCTCAACCAGCCGCCCGAGCGCATCGTAGCGAAACCGCATCGTCTCGCCGTTCTCGTTGCGCAGTTGCGTAAGACGCCATTGACGATCGTAGTTGTACGCAAGCATGCGGCCTGCCGCGTCGGTACGCGAATACGGCTGGTGATTGCCGTTGTAGCTGTAGCGCGTGACCTGGCCCGCACCGTCCGTATAGGTCGTGAGGTTGC
The DNA here is from genome assembly GCF_046534875.1 of Paraburkholderia sp. SIMBA_054. Taxonomy (NCBI): domain Bacteria; kingdom Pseudomonadati; phylum Pseudomonadota; class Betaproteobacteria; order Burkholderiales; family Burkholderiaceae; genus Paraburkholderia; species Paraburkholderia sp. SIMBA_054. The sequence goes on from NZ_JAWRXV010000072.1 coordinate 5,196, forward strand.
CTTCGGCATCGTAGGCCAGCCGCTCGCCGATGCCATCCGCACGCGTCACCTGCAGCAACTGGCCGCGGGCATCGTGACGATACGACGTCACCTGCCCAAGCGCGTCCGTACGCGCGAGCAGATAGCCGCGCGCATCGTATTGATAGCGCGTTTCGTAACCCGAACAGTCCCGCGCCGACACGAGACGCCCTGCGCCGTCATAGGCAAACTCGCGCGTGCCGCCCTTCGGGTCCGTCAGCGCGATCAGCCGCCCGCTGTCGCTCCAGCGGTAGCTCGTCGCGCCCGCGGCGTTCGTCACCGATGCGGGACGGCCCAGCGCATCGTAAGCGGTGTGCGTCACGTCGCCTGCCGCGTTCGTGACCTGCACGGGCAGACCTGTCGCGTTGTATTCCGTGCGCGTCGTATTGCCGAGCGCATCGGTGACGGCGGCGATACGGCCCGTTTCGTCATAAGCAAACCGCTCGATCTGGCCCGCGCCGTTTTGCATCGCAATCAGCTGGCCGCGATCGTCCCAGGTATAGGTGTCGCGCGATCCGTCGGGCTGCTCGACCCGCACGATCTGGTTGTGATAGTCATAGCGATGAATCGTCGCATGACCATCGGCATCGGTGACCTTCGTGTACCAGTGCTCGCGGTGGTACTCGAAGAACAGTTCGGCGTAGCGCTCGTCTGGATAGCGGTCGTTACAGCGCCATTCGTGCACGCACTTCGCATCGGCGGGCGCGGGCGCGCCCGCGCGCCGGGCAGGCCAGTCCCATTCGAGACAGGTCGCAAAGCCGTTGAAATCGGTGTAGCGGGTAAGCAGATGCTGTTCGTACGCATAGGTCCGGCGATGACCTAGCACATCCGTGTGCGCAATCAGGTCGCCTTCGCGACTGTATTCGTAGCGCGCGAGCACATCGAGCGTACCGCCTGCGGCATCCAGGCGCCGGATCGCTGTCACCCGTCCGTCGGTGTAATCGAGTGCGACAGCGAGGCCGTGCCCATCCGACAGGCCGGCCAGCTCGCCCGCCGCGTTATAGGCGAGCGTCACGCCCAGGCCATCGCGTCCAATGCGAGCCGTCAGAACATAGCGGCGCACGGAAGGTGTCGCATGCAGTTCGTAGTCTTCACGCGAGCCGTCCAGAAAACGCAACTGCACTCGCCGCGTGTCCGGGCGGCTGACCGTCATCTGCTCGCGCGGCACGTCGAGCGCCTCGCCGATTGCCACGCGCGGCAGTTCGACCGCGCGGCCATCGGCGTCGAAATAAGTCAGTACGTCTTCCTGCCCGGTCAGCGACAGGTGATATGGGCTGCTCCAGCGCGCGCCCAGCGCGCTGCCGTCGTACGCGACGAGGCTCGAACGATAGAGCCGCGTCCACACAATGGGCACTACACCATCGAGCGCGAAGTCGGTCTGCTCGAGGTTCTCGTCGCCCATCGCGTAGTTGATCGAGCCGCCGCCTTTCACGGGCGGGCAGCCGCAGCCGTTCTTCGCCGGCGTCCGGCTGGCTTCGGCGCCCTGCTGCGTGCGCTGCTCGTGGGTTCCGGGCTTCTGGTCGGGTTCCGTTCGCGCGCCCGTCGACACCTGCGCTTCGTGCGACGGCGCGGGCTGATGCGGCTCAGGGTTTGCGCCGCCCTTGTGCCCGGCGGGAGGGTGCACGCCTTCACCATGCGGCAACGACGCCTGCGGCTCGGACAGCTTGCCTCGGTGGCCGATTGCCTGAGCGATCTGCCATGCCATGCACGCCAGCGATCCGGCCTCCCCGACCGTGCCGATCGCCTGGCCGATCATCGCCGGCGTGTTGCGGTCGAATTCGGCAAGCCACGCCAGGATCTTCGATTTCAGGCCCGTATGACTGAGCAACTGATCGAGCGCCACCAGCGCGATATGTTCCTGCGAGGGCACCCACGAGAAGAATCCATCCTTCTTCCCGACGCGCTCCATCTGATCCTCCACCGAGGTCGGGTCCTCGATGAACCGCGCGAAGCTGCGGCTGATGGTGCGCAGGCCATTGATGATTTCATTCTTCCAGCTCTCCAGATGCTTATCGAGCGTCAACATGAAATCCTGGGCATCGCCTCCCGCCGCCGCCCACAGCATGTCCACCGCGACGCCCAGCCCACCCGACGCAAATGCCAGCAGCACATCCTTGACCACCGCGCGCGCCGGGCGGCTCGCATTGCCCGCGCCGGGAATGACACCGATTGCGTCGATGGCGAGCACGCCCCAGTGCAGCACGTTCTCCGCGTATTTCTTGCCGCTTGCGGGGTCAGGCTCATTCCTGAATAGCCGGTACAGGTCCGTCCCCACATCCGCGAGCGACATCGCGTTGCCCACCAGCGGGACCATATACAGACACTGGATAAAAATCTGCTGCGCGTGATCCTTCACCGATTCGACGGCGACCCGCTTGAGCTCGGGCTGTGCCGCGACGGCTGCGGCCGGGACCTGGCTTATCAACAGACGGCGCTGCTCTGCGTTGCTGTGGAGGACGGCCGGAACCGCGGCGGCCGCGGTAACCGTGCTGGCTGGAACTTGCGATGCCATATTCAAGGTGCGTTGTTGTTCTTTATCGAATTGCGCGAGATGCCGCCAAACGGCCTAGCGCATTGTTCTTGCGAGCGAAACCGGCGATTGGCTATGGATTTCTCCAAAACCGGATGACGGCTGGCCGACCGCGTGGCCCGCTTGAGCAGCAAGCGCGCCGATCGCGGCCTGGCTCGCAGCAGCGCTGCCTCCCATCGCTGCCGTCGCGGCGGCCGACACAATTGGGCCCGCGACATCGGCCGGCACGCCGGCTGAATGCATCGCCGTGCCCGCAACCTGCGCGAGTGCATCGGCGCCAGCGCCTCGACCGGGCTTGATCGCACCATCGATGCCGCCGCCGGCCGCCGCCCCGACCAGGGCAGGCGCCGCAGAAAGGGCTTGAGCCGTCATGCTCGGCAGCGCAGGTGTGTCCCCGCTGGTCGTGGTCTGCGGACGCCCGTCGGGGTCCGCGAATCTGCGGCTTTGCGACTCGAACGAACCGTCCTCTTCGAAGTACTGCACGCGACCGCCACCTCGCGGGACGTCTGCAACTGTCGCCTTGCCATTGGCATCGAGACGACCTGCCCGGGAGCTTCCGTCCGGAAAGACAATCTTGTATTTCGCGTTCTTTACCGGGTCGCCATTGGGATACGTGTGCCACAACTGCATGCCTGTGTCCTGCTGCGTCGGCAAAACAGGCAATGCAGCGTGTTGCGTGGCCGAGCCGCCGATGCGCAACGGCCCCTTCAAAGCGATCTCTCCCGCACTGCCAATCTCGACCTGTGAACCCTCGAGCTTGATATACGCGCCACCACACATCAATATCAGCGACTTGCTCGCGTTCAACGTGACCGTATCTTGCGTGCTGGATATGGAAACGCCTTTTAGTGCCGTGAGTTCTAGCGCGTCGGACTGGGACTGCATCTCGACCTTGCCTTTACCCGAAAAAAGCTTCATTCCCTGCGCGTTCGCGTACAGCGACACCGCATTGCCGGCCGCGACCGTGTAGTTGCCGCCAACAGCCGCATCTGCATTCCCGCCCGCCGTCGTGAACAGATGGCCTCCCGCCGCGATCTGCATGTGTTCGCCGCTCGTGAACGCCATGCCGTGCGGGGCGGAAGCGAGAATGACGGCCTGCTGGAGGTTCCTGATCTGACGATCGAGCAAGTTCTGTTGTTCCTCACATGCCGCAACGACCGCCTTTGCCTGGGTCACGGACTCCGAAAGGCTTCGCATCCGGGCATGGGCCGTCGACAGTTGCTGCTGGGCCTGCTGCATGTCGAGCGCCTGTCCCTCTGCCTTGCTCTGGGCGTCCGCGCTGATGAAGATGCCTTTACCGGCGCGTAATACGCCCCAATCGTCCGTGCGCAATTCATATCCGTCGCCGCGCTGTTGCCTGTTGCGATCGACGAGAAACCCCATGTTCAATTGCGTCTTGCCGTACTCGGTGGCAAGCTTGACGCCCTCCTGGCCCTGCCAGTCCTCCATGCGCAGCTTGTTGTTGCTTTGCGTGCGGATGACATTGCGCGAGAGCCATCTGTCGTCGCTCGTCACGTGGTCGGTCGACTGACTGTTGTGCATCGCGTGCGCGATATAGGGCCGGTCGGGATTGCCATCATGAAAGGCAACCGCTACCTCGGTGCCGTCGATGAGCGGAAAGTGAAAACCCGTCTGCAGCGCCCCGGCGAAAGGTTTGGCAAGGCGCAATGGCACGCTCTCTCCGCCCGGACTCCAGGTCGAGAAATCCAGATCGAAACGGACGACGTAATACCCTTGCTGGGTGAGATACGCGTATTTGTATTGCCCCGGCGACGTCACGCGCGCGCTCAGCGTGCCGGTGATCTTCGGCCATCCGGCTTCATCGCATTTCAACCGGAAACGCCGATCGGCTGGAATCGCCTCATACCTGTTGGTGTACGCCTCATCACGCGAGCCACGGTGTGAAACGGCGATAATGACCTGCCCGTTAGGCGCATCCGGCAAGACCTCATCCGTGTGCAGCACGCGCGCCGGCCGTAGTCCGACGACATTGCTCTCGCCTTCATAGAGAACCTGCCACGCAACTTCGACTTCGTGGCGCAGTTGCGCTTCCCACTGCGCGCCGTTCCCGTCCTGATGATGCGTACCCCAGATGTACTGCGGGCCGTATGTCGTCTTGTCATCGCGCGACACGTTGGCTTCGGCCTTGAATCGCTCGAATGCCTGGTCGGGATTGTAGTCAGCCACCGTGACCGATTGCGCGATCGTGCGGGCCGCCGTCCTGAGCGAGAACACAGCCTCGATGCCCGCCTCCAGTCCCGATGTCTCACGGTATGGCACGTGCAGCGCAGGCGTGTAGATATAGTGGTCGACGTCGTCGCAAAAATTCAGCACGTCGCCGTGCTCACCCTCGTTGATCTGGCAGAAAATACCTTCCTTCTGCATCAGCATCTGGACGTACGAGAGGTCGTCTATCTGGTAAGCAAAGCGGAATGCGTGCTGCGGGTATTGCCGGCGCAAGGTGAAGCTGAACTGGTGGCCCTTGAAGCCATGCTCGCGCAAGATCGATTCAATGATCTCCGGCGCGCTTTGATGCTGAAAGATCCGGCTCGCACGGACCCGCGCAAGCTTTGCAAAATGCGCTTCGACGACCATCTCGTAGCTGCTGAAATCGTGCGTCGTCTTCAGTTTCGTGAAACGCGTGAGCCACCCCGAAAACGCCCTACGGTCCCCATCCAAGGGAACGATCGAGAATACGGCATCCTTGCCAAGATAGTCGGCGCGCGGCAGACCCTCGGGATGCGTGAGCCTGATCGTGACGCGCCACGGTTCGCCAAGCTTTTCCGTGGCTTCGAACGATACGACCGATAGTTGCGATGCGCTTGCCGTCCCGGGCACATCGAGAAAGTAAGTCTGACGTCCAGTCTCTGAGCTGCGGTTCAGCATTTCGCCAACCGTGCCACTGCCCGCTTCGATCATTCCACGTTTCATGACTTCGCTATTTTTGTTACTACTGGTGTTGATGCCCGGGGATGTGGCCTCTTCGCCTCACGAATACTGCAGGCGCCCTATCGGACAGACGCGAACGATCCGCCTGCAATCACCGAGCAACCGCAGGCACATCGATGTCCATCGAGCGCAACCATCCTGCCGTTGTCCAGCACCATGTCGGAACCTTCGATGATCTCGTTGACTCCGTGCATGGGACATGAAATCAGATCGAACTGCCGTGCCACCTGACGCCCCAGCACGAGCATCGTGCTGGAGCCGGTGATAATGAATCCGCCATGCGTGTTCGCGTCGCCGACGCAAGCAATAGATGTCATCTGAACGCCCTCATAGCTTGCCTGTTGATCCGGGCAGAGGAACACCGATCGTTCATGGCCAGACTCGATCCTGGCCGGGATCGCCTCCCTCGCCCAGAACACTAACCTGGTAGATTTCCGTTGAGTATGGATTTATGTAAAAATTGATTAGGATGATTAATCTATAGAAAGGAATTACGTCGACCTAGCACGCCTTCCATTGAAACGCGGCGCAGCAAAAACTTTTCGATGCAGCGGAATATTTTCGCGGCCGCTTCGTTACTCGCCGGAATGTGGAAAACACATCGCCGACAGGGAATAAACCCCACCCCCACCCCGTTCAATGACCGTCACGACCTTTCGACAAAGCAAGGAGTGCGGTCATGAAGTCTCTATTCGAGGTGTTCGGCATCGCAGCCTGTGGCGCGGCTTTAGCGACGCTTGTTTCATGCGGCGGCGGTTCCGGGTCGAACAATATGAGCACGCCTGCGGTGTCGTCGTTCACCGCGGCGGCTCTCGTCTCCGATGGCGCCGTGTCCGCGCCCCACACCGATCCGAACCTGAAAAACCCCTGGGGCGTTGCATTCAATCCGAAAGGCTTCGTCTGGGTCGCCGACAACGCCACCAATCTCGCAACGCTCTACGACGGCAACGGCGTGCCGCAATCGCTCGTCGTCACGATACCGGCAGGCACCAACGGCGACGCAGCACCCACGGGCATCGTGTTCAACGGCACGCCAAGCTTCACCGTCACGCAGAACGGCAAATCAGGCGTCGCGGCCTTCATCTTCACGGGCGAAGGCGGCACGATCACGGCGTGGGCGCCCGCTGTCGGCCCGACCAATGCCTTCACGATGTACGACGATGCCGCAGGCGGCGCCGTGTACAAAGGGCTCGCGCTCGCGGCAAACAATGGCAGCAACTTCCTTTATGCGACGGACTTTCATAACAACAAGATCGACGTGTTCGATACGAACTTCACGAAGGTGACGATGCCCGGCGGCTTCAAGGACAGCGCCATTCCAGCCGGTTTTGCACCGTTCGGTATCCAGTTGATAGGCTCGAACCTGTTCGTCACCTACGCGATGGAGGACACGGCCAAACATGACAACGTGGCGGGCGCAGGCCTCGGCATGGTCGATGTATTCGACACGGCGGGCAATCTCAAGCAGCACTTCGCGACGGGCGCACCGTTGAACGCGCCGTGGGGTATCGCGCAGGCACCGAGCAATTTCGGCACGTTCAGCGGCGCGATTCTGATCGGCAATTTCGGCGACGGCACGATCAACGCGTTCGATGCGTCGAGCGGCAAGTCGATGGGACCGCTGAAGTCGTCGAATGGCAACACGATCGTCGAGCCGGGCTTGTGGGGCATTGCGTTCGGCAACAACCTGAGCAACCAGCCTTCGAACACACTGTTCTTCACAGCCGGGCCGAATGACGAAGCGGACGGCGTCTATGGAAGAATCGATCTGAATCCGGCTTCCAGTTCGGGCACGGGCAACAGTTCGGGCTCCGGCACGGGCACAAGTTCGAGCGGCGGTGTGGGTATCGGCATGTAGCGCTCTGGCCTTTCTTTCTTCACGCAAAACACAATGGCCGCTCCTTCAACGAGCGGCCATTGTGTATCTCACGTATGTCGCGCTTTACGCACAAGCCAGCGGGCATCAAACCTGTCGACGCAACTCCGCAGGCGGCACCTTCATCAGATGGCGGTACTTCGCCACCGTACGGCGCGCAACGAGCACGCCCTGATCGGCGAGCATCTTCGCGAGCGCCACGTCGGACAGCGGATCACGCGCGTTTTCCGCGGCGATCATTTCCTTGAGCAGCGCACGCACGGCCGCTGCCGAACACGTGCCGCCGCTCTCCGTACCCAGCTCGCGCGGGAAGAAATGCTTGAACTCGAAGATGCCGCGCGGCGTCGCCATGTACTTGTTGCCCGTCGCGCGCGAAATCGTCGATTCGTGCAGGCCGAGTTCTTCGGCTACGTCGCGCAACACGAGCGGTTTCAATGCGATCTCGCCGTACTGGAAGAACGGCTTCTGATGCGCAACGATGCACTCGGCTACGCGCTGAATCGTTTCGAAGCGCTGCTGCGCGTTGCGGATCAGCCAGCGCGCTTCCTGCAACTGCTGCGCGAGCGGCGAGCGGCTCGCGCCTGCCGACTGCGCGAACAGTTCCGCGTACATACGGTGAATGCGCGCGCGCGGCAGCACAGCGGGATTCACGGTCACGACCCACTTGTTGCGCACACTGCGCACGATCACATCCGGCACGATGTAATTGTCATCGGCGCGGCCATATGAATTGCCCGGCTTCGGATCCAGCTTGCGCACGAGCGCGCACGCCACGCGCAATTCCTCGGCATCGCAGCCGATCTGCTTTTGCAACTCGGCATGCTCGCGGCGCGCGAGACGGTCGAGATGATGCTCTACCACCTGCTTCGCCACGTCGCGGCCCGGCGTATCGGCGGGCAACGCATCGATCTGCAGCGCGAGACACTCCGACAGCGACCGCGCCGCGAGTCCCGGACGGTCGAGCGTTTGCACGAGCCGCAGCGCGACCAGCAAATCGTCTTCCGTCAACGCGGGTTCGATGTCGAAGACGTCCGTGAGATCGGCGAGGTCCTGGCGCAGATAGCCGTCGTCATCGAGTGCTTCGATGATCAGGCGCGCCACTTCGCGGTCGCGGTCCTCGAGCCGATAGAGACGCAACGCGTCGTGCAACTGCTCGTGCAGCGTCGGTTGCACGCGCGCCCATTCGGTCGGGTCGGCGGCATCCGAATCGCCGTTGTAGCGCGACGGGCCACGGCCGTAGGCGTCGCCTGAATAGTCGCCGCTTGAATAGTCGCCGCTTGAATAATCTCCGCCTTCATCCGACGAGGACGCAACGCTTTCTGTAGCCGGCTCCGCCGACGTGCCTTCCATCGCGTTGTCGCGTTCGTTCGCAGGCAGTGTTTCGCCGTCGGCGCCGTTGCTCTCGGCCGTCTTGCCTGCCGACAGATCTTCCGAAACAGACGGGTCGTATTCGAGGAAGGGATTGGTGTCGAGCGCGTTGCGCAGTTCCTGCTGGAATTCCAGCGATGACAGTTGAAGCAGACGCACGGACTGCTGCAGACGCGGTGTGAGCGCGAAAGTTTGCTTCGCGCGTAGTTCGATTGTAGGCGGCATACAGACTCTTCCTGTGATTGTTCAAACAGCTTCGCGCCCTACCTACGCAACTGTCGTACCAGTTTTCGCAACTGTCTGTTTTGATTCGCCTTTGTGTTGCCGAGGCGCACGCCGCGTGCCCGTTCCCCGCGCGCATTTTACAAACGCTCTGAAATTCGAACCGAATCATGCGGCATCGGTGCGAACGCCCGGACAACGCTACACGCGACGACATTCAAACCGTGACGGGTACGACGCTTGCTGACCGTCTCACAGGGACGCGCCATTGAGCAGGATCGAAGCGCGGCGCGTCCTGTGTCGGCGACGGACCAGACGGAACCGCGGCGGCAGTGTTCTTTGGTCGGGTCATCGGCGGCATCGAGCCGCGATCGATCGCACGGACAACAGGACCGCAACCCTGATCATCAACCGAGAAGGAGAAACCATGAAAACCATCCAGTTCCTCAAGGCCGCAGGCAGCATTGCATGTGTTGCATTCGCACTGAACGCTACGGCGCAAACGACGGCCTCCGCGCCGCCCGCCACTTCCGAGAGCGTTGGCCAGCATATCGACGACGGCACGGTGACCACCAAGGTCAAGGCCGAGCTGCTCGGCGCGAAGAACGTGAAGTCCACGCACATTCACGTGAAGACCCGCAAGGGCATCGTCTGGTTGTCGGGCTCGGTGCCATCGGCTGACGACAAGACTGCTGCGCAGGATGTCGTGCAAAACGTGTCCGGCGTGAAGGGTGTGAAGAACCATCTGAAGATCGCAGCCGATTAAGCGTTTGACGCTTGGGCGTGTTTAACACGCTCGCGTTAAAGCGTTAAAGCGCCAGAGGCCGCCCTTGATTGGGTGGCCTCTTTTTCTTTGCTGCCGTGCTCAGCCTTTCATCGCTGCGTACTGATCGCGCATCGCGCGAATGCGGTCATGGTTTTGCAGCACGCCGTGATATAACCGCTCGACCACTGCGCGCACGTTTGCTGGCAGGTCTTTTTCGAGCGCTTCATGAAAGCGCTTCTTCGCGGCGCCCTCGCCCTTTTCGCAATCGGCGAGAATCGCGTGATCCGCGCGGCTGCCTACGGCCGACTTCACATCGAGCCATCCGCGATGCAATGCGCCAGCGACGCTGCCACCGCCCTCCGGTTTGCCGCCCAGTTTCAACACGAGGTCTTGCAGTTCGCGCGCGCATCGCGTGCAACGGTCCGCGCTTTCGAGCAACGCGTCCTTGACGCTCGCGTGATTCGCGTCCTCGGCGGTTTTCATGAAGCCGCGCTCGCCGTCCTTCGACGTCTCGATCAGACCGTTCAGCACGGCAATGACATTCGTCGTCATACGTTGCTCCTTTCCGTTATGCGTGGGATGCGAGCTGTTGCGCACTCGTCATGCCCGATCTCCAGGCGTGCGTGTCGTCTTTGCCATTGCGGCGAGTAATTGCTTCCAGCCGGATGCCGGCATTACACCGTTGCGGCCGCGAATGCAGGCCCCGCGCGTAAATGGCAGAAAGGCATGGATATTGCTCGAAAGCGATGCTGGACCCTCGCGCGACGCGCAAAGGCTTTAACAAAGCGCGGTCGATACATAACGCGGGCCAGCCATCGACAAGGGAGAACTTCACCATGAGGATCAGGAGCGCGGAATGCCTGCTGTTCGTGGCCATTGCCACGTCAGCCATCGTTGCGCAGGTACGCGCACATACGCTGTCATCCAGCCAAACCAACGTGCCGGCGCAGACAGCCCCACATACCACTCGCATGCAAGCTTGCGATGAACCGCACAACGGGATACTGCGGGCAGCGTGCGAAGCGCAGAGCGAGCGTCGTCCCATCGAAAGCGACGATCGCCCGACCAACGGCGTCGATACGCCACACGCGGGCAAGCTCTGGGTTTGATCGTTGGGTTTGATGCAGATTAGGCGCGCGGCTGCCGGGTGCATTACGGCAGCCGCCTTTTTTGCGCGCCCGGTTATGTCTTCAACCGCCGGTCCGACTCCATCCCTTCGACACGGAACAGGCCGCTGTGCAGAATGACGCTTTTGCCAGCGTTCTGATCGAGCGCTTCCGCGCATACGGATCGGATACGCGCGCGGCCACGCTCGTACGCGCCGATCAGTGTGTCTTCGAGTGGCGAGTCCGCGCCGAAATGGTCTTCGAGCGCCTCCGCCGAAATCGCGCAGGCGACAGGCTCACCATCGACGCACGCGTTGAAGCGCACAGTCAGGCTCGACCCATCGAACACGGGAGCATCATCGGTGAATGTGATGTGCATGAGAGAGTCCTCGTACGCCGCGCGCGGCATGAACACCTTGACGATTCCGTTCATGACGAAGCCTTGCGCGCATTGGCGAGTTGATGTGCCATCGCGAGATGGTGACGAATGGTCGGGTGCGCGCGGGTCGAACATCGCATCGACGTCGACGCGATCGCCCTTGTCCACATGCCTGTATCCCTGGACCTTTCCGGCCCTGGCAGAAATTACGTGCACGGTCGCGCCTGCTTCCGTGAGCGCGCGGCGCGGTTCGATCGGTTCGGCCTGTTCGAATCCGTCCAAGGCCAATACCGCAACCTTGCATCCCGCCAGAGTGCTAGTCATGTGCGTGTCCTCCCTTCGCATCTTGTGTATGTGAGCAATCAGCGTTCGTTCACGTTCATATAGCGAGCAAGTTCGATGCCCAACACGTGCAACGCGTTCGCCTGCAACAGTGACGCAGGTTCAGGCATTGCTATTGCACAAAGTTAGCGTGTCAACGCATGTCCGTCACAAGAGACCGGAAACCGCGAAATGAAAACGATGACACGCAACGCGATCGACGCGATCGACGCGATCGCCAAAGGACTGTCCACCGCGATGCCTGCGGGACTGCGGCATGCCGACGACACACGGCCCGGCTATACGCGCAGAAAGCTCAGAAGCGTATTCGTTTATTTCGATCTCGACGGCAGACGCATTGACGATGAAACGCAGATCACGCGCATCAACGCACTGGCGATACCGCCCGCCTACACCGATGTCTGGATCTGCCCCGACCCGCGCGGCCACATTCAGGCGACGGGCCGCGATGCGCGGGGCCGCAAGCAGTACCGTTACCACCCGCAATGGCGCGAAACGCGCGACGCCGACAAGTTCGGCCGCATGGCCGCGTTCGGCCATGCACTGCCGAAGATTCGCGCGCGAGTCGCACGCGATCTCGCGCGCGAAGGCATGCCGCGCGAGAAGGTGATCGCGGCCGTCGTGCATCTGCTCGATACGACGCTGATCCGGATCGGCAGCGTCGAATATGCGCGCGACAACCAGTCCTATGGCCTCACTACGCTGCGCAAGAAGCACGTGAAGATTCGCGCGGGCGAAGTGCGTTTCCGGTTCGCGGGAAAGAGCGGCATCGAGCACGACGTGACCGTCGACAATGCGCGCGTCAAGCGCATCGTGCGCAGGTGCGCGGAGTTGCCGGGCCACGATCTGTTCCAGTACATCGACGATGACGGCGCGCGCCATACGATCGGCTCCGCCGATATCAACGAGTATTTACGCGACATCAGCAGCGCGGACTTCTCGGCGAAGGACTATCGCACGTGGGCGGGCAGCGTGTATGCGATGGCGGCATTGCGTCAGCTGGTGTGCGAGAGCGCTGCGGATACGCGCCGTCATGTCGTCGCGACAGTGAAAGAAGTGGCCACGTTATTGCGCAACACGCCTGCTGTATGCAAGCGCTGTTATATCCACCCTGAAGTGATTGCGGCCTTTGAAGCCGGCGAATTGCAAAGCCTGCTGCCGCAGCGCGCGAAGCGCCACATGAAGGTCGACGAAGCGGCATTCGCCGCGCTGCTCGTTCAAGTGGAAAGGCGCGTGCGGCTCGCAGGCCGCAGCGCGCGCAAGGGCGGCAAGCCGTCTGCGTCGGTGGACGTGGAGAGCGCGCGGCTCGCGACGCTGCTCACAAAGTCGAGCGCGCTGCGCAAGCAGGCGAGCACGCGAAAGCGCGCTGCCCATCCCGCCTGACCCTGTGTCGCCGCCTCACTCTTCGTACGCCGCCATGACCAGCCACATGTCGCGTTCGCTGCTGTGAATCTGTGCGGCCAGCGCGTAGTTATCGTTTGGCCCGCACGTCTTCGCAAGCGTACGCTGCGCGACTTCCGCATCTTCGAATACGGAGTCGCCCGCAAGTGGCCGAACTTCACGCTTGCCTTCGAACCTCTGCTGGCTCATCCGGTACGCGAGCGGCTGCTGCTTCCACGCATGGAAGCAGTCTTTCTCATGCTGAAAATCGCCGCCGCCGATATTGCTCTGATACTGAATCCCCGATCGCATCACCTCCACATGCTGCGCCGTGTGTGTTGCCGCGGCCGATCGTAGTGCCGCGCAACGGTGCATCGCCGGTCGAACGGAACGCCATTGTGTGCTCCCCGACCGCGAAAATCCTGTTGCTGTCATCGCCGGATCGATCAAGCGGTGTGCCCCGCGAAGGCGCGCCCGCTCTCGCTTTGCGGCCGGAAGACGCTGATTTCCCGGCGGCTTTCATGCGCGGTCAGATGCCGCAGGGCCGCACGCATGCGCTCGCGGCGTCTGATAATTACAAAGAGGACGTAAATCTTTCGTGCGATAAATGGCGCAATATGAAGTTGCGCTGCACGCCATTCAGACCAAGGAGAACACTTCATGCGTATTTCGACATCTTTTCTGTTCGACCTCGACGGCACGCTCGTCGACAGCGTGTATCAGCATGTGCTCGCATGGAAGGAAGCGCTCGACGAAGAAGGCATCGAGCTGTCGGTATGGCGCATCCATCGCAAGATCGGCATGAGCGGCGGGTTGTTCACGCATCAGCTGCTGCGCGAGACGGGCGGCGACATGAGCGCCGAACGCGTCGAACGCTTGCGGCGCGCACATGCTCGCGCTTACAAGCAACTGCATGCACAAGTGCGTCCGCTGCCCGGCGCGCAGGCGCTGCTGGCCGCGCTGACGGAAAGCGGTACGCCGTGGGCGATCGCAACCAGCGGCCGCATGGAGACCGCGGCCGTCAATCTCGAAGCGCTCGGCGTCGATCCGTCGAAGACGGTCGTCGTGACGCGCGACGACGTCAAGTACGCGAAGCCCGATCCCGACCTGTTCGTCGCCGCAGCGCATCGGCTTAAGGTGCAGATCGAGCACGCCGTCGTGGTCGGCGACAGCATCTGGGACATGCTGGCTGCCCGCCGCTGCCGCGCGCTCGGCGTGGGCCTGCTGTCGGGCGGCTACGGCCAGGAAGAACTCGAGCGCGCGGGCGCGCTGCGCGTCTACGAAGACCCTGCCGATCTGCTCGAACATCTCGACGAGATCGCCGCGCGTCCCTGAATCCTCAACACCCCTCGTATTCGTCCGACACTGCAAGGCGTGCCGCGTGGCACGCCACGTGCAGCGCTCCTGTCATGAGCATTCCCACACAGACAGGAGCGACATCATGGCCCGTGACCCAACCTCCCACGACAACTCGACCGCCCGCCCGGACAACGCGCCGCGCGGCGAGCCGGAACCGCCCGACACATCGAAAGATCTGCCCGAATTGCCCGATCCCGTTGAAGTAGGCGAAGACGGTTGATAGGAATAGCAGTTGCTTGAAGGTTGCTTGAACCAGCGGTACGCATGATCCGTACGGACCAACACAGGGAGAACCATCATGACGTTGCAGAACCAGACACGCGGTGGAGCGGATATCGTCGGCACGAGCCGCGGCAGGAGCCGCGGACCGGGCCCGGAAGTGATGGCGGCCGATACGCTGGACGGCGACAAGGTATTGAGCGCCGACGGCGACGACATCGGCAAGATCAAGGACATCATGCTCGACGTGCGCTCGGGCCGCATCGCGTATGCGGTGCTGTCGAGCGGCGGCTTTCTCGGCATCGGCGACAAGCTGCTCGCTATTCCATGGAGCGCGCTCACGCTCGACGCGGACCGCGAGTGTTTCCTGCTCGACATGCCGACTGAAAGCGTGAAGAACGCGCCGGGCTTCGACAAGGATCATTGGCCGTCGATGGCCGATTCCACATGGGCCACGTCGATCCATCAATACTACGGACGCGAGCCATACTGGGGTCGAGAGGACGAGTTCGGCGTCGGCGACGTCGCGCCCGGAACGTCGAATGCGCCCGAAGCAGGCGGCGTGAAGCTGTAGGAACACGCCGAACGCAGTACCGTCCGCTCGCTACGCAACGCCAGCATAGCGGGCGGATTTCCGTTGATGGGGAATACGATGGCCAGCACCAGCAAACGCAGCGGAACATCGCGCGCGAAAAAGCGTACGACGGCCCACGCGTCGACACGCGCCCGAGGCGGCCGTCCGCCGCGCCAGCGTCATTCGCAGGCGAGAGCCGCGCACCACGCGCGAACGGCGGCATCGAGCCGCTCGGGGAAGAACGCGAAGTACTGGTCGCATCGCGTGATGGAGACCAGCGACGCGATGGACATCGAGAAGGATATCTTCAGAACAGGGACCGCCGACGAAATCGCGCAATCGCTAAAACGCTCGTCGACGCACAGCAAGCGGCGCAAAGGCACGCCATATCAGTCGGCGATGTCGATGCTCAACTTCTATATCAACCGCGCAGGCCGCAACCTGCCGAAATCGCGCAAGAGCACGCTGGAGCAGGCCAAACGCAAGCTGCGCGAAGCGTTCGGCCGCGCGCCATGAACGCGCCGCGCGCCACCTGCTGATGCACGAAGCGACCGTCTGGTGGTATCTGATCGTCGGCGGCGTGCTGATCTTCATGGGCATCGCCGCCACGACGTTCAAGCGTCTGCCATTGTCCGCGGCGATGCTGTACCTCGCCATCGGCTATGCGCTTGGACCGTCCGGTCTCGGGCTGCTGCAACTCGACCTCGCCCGCGACGCGCACATACTGCGCCCCGTCACGGAAGTCGCATTGCTCGTCTCGCTGTTCGCGATCGGGCTGCGTCTGCGGCTGCCGCTCTTCGCGCCGATGTGGACGTTGCCGCTGCGGCTCGGCTTCGTCGCGATGGTGTTGACGATACCGCTTCTCACGCTCGTCGGCGTACTGCTGCTCGGTCTCGACTGGGGTCCGTCGTTACTGCTCGCGGCCATCCTTGCGCCGACCGACCCCGTGCTCGCGCATGACGTGGGCGTCCAGGATTCCGACGATCTGGACCTGCTGCGCTTTTCGCTATCGGGCGAAGGCGGACTGAACGACGGCATCGCGTTGCCGTTCGTGCTATTGGGACTCGCCCTATGCACGTCCGGCCCGGCGCACGGAAACGAGGCGAGCGGCTGGCGCATCGCATTCGAAGCGATCGCGGGGATTCCGGGCGGCCTGGTGATAGGCGGCTTGCTCGGCTGGATGACCACCAAGTCCGTCGCATGGTTACGCACGCGCCACGCGCAGGCACTCGGCCTCGAAGGCTTCTTTGCGCTCGGACTGATCGGCCTCGCTTACGGCGCTGCCCTGCTTGTGCACTGCAATGGCTTCGTCGCCGTCTTCGCAGCGGGCGTTGCGATGCGCGGCGTCGAGCATCGCGCGAGCGGCAGCCGCTCGGCGCGCGAAGCGATCGGCACTGTCGACTCGGAAGACGTCGTCGCGACGGCCTCCGATCCGCGAAAGGCCCACGCCTTTATGGCCGAATCGGTGCTCGGTTTCACCATCGAACTGGAACGCATCGCGGAAGTCGTCGTGATGATGATCGTCGGCAACGTGCTCGCGACTTCCGGCGCATCGCTCTTCACGTGGCAAAGCGCGATACTGATCGCGGCGCTCTTTATCGTGGTGAGGCCACTCGCCGTCGAAGCATCATTGCTCGGGTCGAATGCCGCGCATGCGCAGCGCCGCTTGATGAGCTGGTTCGGCATTCGCGGCATCGGGTCTTTCTATTACCTTGCGCTCGCACTTGAGTCGATGCAGCAACGTCACATGCAAGACCTGCTTCCCCTCGTGCCGTTGACGCTCGCCGTCATCACTTCTTCCGTCATCGTGCATGGCATAAGCGCAACACCATTGATGAACTGGTATCACCGTATCCGAAAACCGGACCGGTAATCTCACTCAAAATAGCTTTAAGCGTTTTATTCGCTTTAGCACAAACCCCTATGTTTCGCGAATTTAAAAGCGCATCACTTTTATAACACGCGCTTCATTCGCAACAGAGTGCGCTCTCAAGCAAGAATGAGGCTAGGCGCACACCTGAATGTTGTCTATCATAGGCGCTGACGCAATTGAGCAGAACAAGACGTCACAACATCAATCTGCCCGTTCAGATCAGCAGAACACTTTTCTGTCAATGACGCCAAGCGAATTGCATCGTTATTTGAGGAAAATCATTTTCGCATTCATGCGAGTGTGCCTGGCGGTTTGCACTGCGCGTTTGCAGCGAATTGGCACGCCAGGTTTTCTCGTCATTGCACTGGTATTGCCCTTTCATTCCGCCTTTGCCGACGACATTACCCCGTCCGCCACGCAACCTTCATTTGCGCTCTATTACGGCAAGTCACCGCCCGTAGAAATGCTTTCTGCATTCGACGCAGCCGTTGTCGAACCCGATAGCGGTTTCGATCCGCTTGCGCATCGTTTACCGCATACCACGTGGTTTGCTTACGCGAGCGTCGGCGAAGTGCTGCCCTCGCGCAGCTATTACGCCGATCTGCCGAAGAACTGGCTGGCTGGAAGCAATGAAGCATGGGCATCGCGCGTGATCGATCAAAGCCAGCCCGAATGGCCCGCGTTCTTTGTCGATCGTGTCATCAAGCCGCTTTGGGAAAAAGGCTATCGCGGCTTCTTTCTCGACACGATGGATTCGTGGCAACTCGTTGCGAAGACCGACGAAGCACGCGCTCGGCAGATACAAGGGCTGGCCAATGTGATTCGCGCGATCAAAACGCGCTATCCCGATGCAAAGCTGATCTTCAATCGCGGCTTCGAGATTCTCCCGCAGGTGCACGACCTCGTGTATGCGGTTGCGTTCGAGTCGCTGTATCGCGGCTGGGATCAATCGCAGCAGCGCTATACGGCAGTCTCCGAACAGGACCGCGCATGGCTGCTCGGACAGGCGAGGACGATACGCGAGCAATATCATCTCCCCGTCATCTCGATCGACTATTGCGCGCCCGCCGATCACGCATGCCAGCAGGACACCGTAGCGAAGATCAGGGCGCAAGGCATCGTGCCTTACGTGACAGACGGCGCGCTGGCGACGATGGGCGTCGGCGCCGTCGAACCCGTCAAACGTCGCATTCTGGTGATTCAGGACCCGCCGCTGCGCACGGACCTGAACGTGTCGCCCGGTGTGCGTTTTCTGGCCATGCCGCTCAACTACCTCGGCTACCGGATCGACTATCGCGATGCGCGCGACCCGATGCCCGAAGGCGATCTGCGCGACCGCTATGCGGGCATCGTGCTATGGCTCGAAGGCCAGGTGCCGAACAGCAAGGCGTATCGCGACTGGCTCACAGCGCAGATCGACGCGAAGATTCCCGTTGCGGTGTTCACGACTTTCGGCACGCAGATGGACGCCGATCTCGCGAAGAAACTCGACCTCGAAACGGTGGCCGGCGCGCCGTCGAACGGCAAGCTCGACGTCGAATCGTACGATCCGAAGATGATGGGCTTCGAAATGAAGCCGCATCCGCTGGCACGCGACTTCACACCCGTCCGCGTCGGTCCGCATAGCCGTTCGCTGCTGCGGCTGCGCTCGGGCGACTTCGTGATCGACGGCGCGGGCATCACGCCTTGGGGCGGCTATGCGATGCGCCCGTTTGGCGTGTACGAGCTGGATGCCGTCAATCAGGCGCGCTGGGTTACGCAACCCATCGAATTTCTGCGCGCCGCGTTGCGCCTGAACCATGACATGCCCGTGCCGGACACGACGACAGAAAACGGCCGGCGTCTGCTGATGTCGCATATCGACGGCGACGGGTTTGCCTCGCGCGCCGAGTACACGAACTACACGCCGCCCAACTCCGACATTACGCCGCAATACTCAGGCGACATGCTGTATGCGCTGTTGCGCGACTCCGGCATGCCCACCACCGTCTCGCTGATCGAGGGCGAGGTAAGCGACGAAGGCCCGTTCAAAAGCTTCGCGCCGCACCTGCGCACGATCGGCAGACAGATCTTCGAGTTGCCGAATGTCGAAGTTGCGACCCATACCTACACGCACCCGCTGCAATGGATGCGCGTCACGGGCCTGGGCGTCTCCGACACACGCGACACGCCGACGGAAGGCAGCAGCCAGACGAACAGCAGCGGCCTGTCCATCGACATTCCCGGCTACCGGTTCAATATCGACCGCGAGATCAAAGGCTCGATCGACTATATCGACCGAAATGTCGCGCCCGCGTCGAAGCCCGTGCGCATGGTGTTGTGGAGCGGCGATTGCCAGGTGCCCTCGCCGGTTCTCAAGGCGGCGTACGAAGCAGGTGTGCTGAACCTGAACGGCGGCGACACGCTGATCACGAAGCGCTTTCCGAGCTGGGCCGCGATTGCGCCGCTTGGCGTGATGAAGAACGGCTACTTTCAGATCTTCGCGCCCAATCAGAACGAAGAGTTATACACGGACCTCTGGCATGGCCCGTTCTATGGATTTTCGCGCGTGCTCGAAACGTTCGCGATGACGGACAAGCCAATTCGCTTCAAGCCGATGGACATCTACTACCACATGTTCACGGGCACGAAGTACGCTTCGATGAAAGCGCTGCAGCAGATCTTCGATACCGTGCTCAAGCAACCCGTCACGCCCGTCTTCACCTCCGAATACGCGCGCAAGGTGCTCGACTGGCTCGACACCAGCATCTATCAGGAGCCGGGCAGCAACGTCTGGGTCGTGCGCAACGAGGCAAATCTGCGCACCGTGCGACTTCCCGCCGGCAAGGTGCCCGACATGTCGAATGCGACGGGTGTCGCGGGCTATCTGCCGGGACCGGGCGGCACCTATGTGCACCTGACGGGCGACGGCACCGCGCGCTTCGCCGTGATCGACCAGTCGGCGGCGCGCCCTGTGCCCTATCTCGCCGAAGCCAACGGCATGCTCGACCACTTCGTGCGCACACGCAACGGCTTTTCGTTCGATCTGCGCTCGCACATCGCACCGATGTTCCGCGTCGCCAACGCCGGCGCATGCCGCGTGACGAAGCGCCCCGTGACCGGTTCCACCAACGCGTATCGCCAATTGCATGTCGACGTCGCCTGCGACACCTGAGCGGCAGCGGCTCTTTTCGCCCGCTGTGATTCTCGTGCTCGGCCTGCTGGTCGGCGTGATGCTGGCGCTCGCCTTTCCGCGCGAGAGGATCGAATCGCGGCTGCTCGAAGGTGCCAAGGTCGACAGTCTCACGATCGCCTATCTGGAAGCCTGGCTGCGCGTCGATCCGAACAACGCGGAAGTCCTCTCCGAACTCACGCGTGAATACCTGAAGGGGCAGCGCATCTCGGATGCGACGCGCATCCTCGACCGTCTGTCGCGCTCCAACGATCCGAACGCGCGGCAAAGTGCGCTCGCCATCCGCGTGTCGCTCGCGCAGCAACGACTGTATTCGCTGAAACCGAACGACCCGGCGCGGCCCGCGCGCATTCGCGAACTCGATGCGCGGCTGCACGAAGCACTCAACTACAAGTGGGATATCGAGCAATTGAAGATGCTCGCCCAGCAGGCGCGCGGGTTGAATGACAACGATCTCGCCGCGCGCTACTACACGCTGCTCGCGCAGTCCGATCGGGAGCATGCGCGCAAGTGGCTGGCCGAACTCGCGCAAACGCAACTGGGGAACCAGCAGCATCGCGCCGCCGCCGACGCGTGGTTCGCGATACAAGCGCAAGCCACCACGCTTGACGAGAAGCGTGCCGCGTTCGTTGCCGGTTTGCGCGCGCTTCAATCGGGCAACGACATGCCGGCGACGATGCAGGCGGCCGACCAGCATATCGGCGATCTTGCCGACGATCCTGAAACGCTGCGCTTTCTCGCCAATCTCGCGTTGGCTGCGGGGCGTCCCGATCTCGCGTCGAAGTACGTGAAGCGATTGATGAAGATGTCCGCGCTGGATCATGAGCAGGCGCTTGCGCGGCGTGCGTCGTTCGTGCCGAAGCGCTCGGCGGACCCAGGCACCGTCGAGCATCGCACGACGCGCGGCGTGTGGCTGCGCGCGGCGTGGTATCGCCCGCACGTTTCGCGCAGCACGGCGCTGCGTCGTGCGCTGAGCAACGCTTCCACCACTCAAACCACAGCCCGCGTCGTACGCATTGCAACGACAGCACCCGCTGCTGTTCCGCCGACCCCGACCCCGACGCCCGCGAGCGACGCAACCGCGTCCGATTACGAACTCGCGTATCGCGTGTTCCTCGCGAACGGCGACGTCGCGAACGCGCAGCGCATCGCGCAAACGGCCGTCGACCGCGATCCGCAGTCGATCCCATGGCGCGAGCGTCTCGCGCAAGTCGCTGAGTGGAACCGGCGTCAGGACATTGCGCTCGCCAACTACGTCACCATCGCGAAGATGCGCGGCACCGACGACGACTGGAAGAAGGTCGCGCGTCTCGCGCCCGGACTCAACGACAACACCGCGATGCTCGCCGTCACGCTGCACCAGGCCGACCAGCAGCCGGGTAATCTGAAGCTGCTCGATGCCGTCGTCTTCTCGTACGAACGCATCGCCGATCCCGATTCCGCGTTGAGCTTTCTGCGCACGCGCTTCAACGGCCCGTTGCGCCGCCAGGCAATGGAGCGTTACGCGCAAGTCGCCGAACGCAAGGGCGACGACGATCTCGCGCTACGCACATGGCGCGATCTCGAACGCGAATATGGGCCGAACGCAGCCTACGGATTGAAGATCGGCACGATGCTGTACACGCGCACGCAGTTCGACGGGGCGCTCGCCGCGATGAATGAAGCGAAGCGCGGCGCGCCCGCATCGAACGATGAATTCTGGCGCTTCTACTCGCTGCTTGCCGACTCGAACCAGGACACGCGCGATGCGAGACTTGGCTATCGCCAGTTGATCGCGGGCGGCAAAGCCGACGCGCAAGACTACGAGGCGATGACGAACTTCTTCAACGACTCGCCACTCGACGCGGGCCGCCTCGCGGAATACGCGTATCGTCATGGCGGCCCGCCGCGCATGCTGTCGGAAGCGTTGTACGGCTATCAGCGCGCGCACGCGTGGGGCCGCATCAGGATCCTGCTCGCGTCCCTCACGCCCGAGCAACTCACGGCCGCCGAGCAGTCAGCCACGTTCCTGCTCGCACGCGCCGAATACGAACGGCAGACGGGCGCCAACGATGCCGCGCTGCGCGACATCGAACGCGCTGCCGCGCTCGATCCGAACAACTCGGAAGCGCGCGCGGCCTACATCTGGGTGCTGAACGAGCGCGGCACGGATGCCGCCCTGCTCGCTGCGCTGCGCCGTCATGCGGGCGACGCGGAGAGCGATCCGCAGCTATGGCCCGCGTACGGCGCGGCATGGTTGCGGCTCGGAGACGGGCGTAAAGCGTGGCACTATCTCCACAAGCAGGCTGCGCAAGCGCAGCAAAGCCTGTTGTGGCGTCTCACGTTCGCCGACGCACTGGAACTGAACGGCCGCGTCGACGAAGCGTGGCGCGTGCGCAAGCAGGTCTGGCTCGAACTGGCGCGCCGCCGGCGCGATCCGTCGAAAGCAGCGCCGCTGCCCGCCGCCGAGCAGGACGATCTGCGCGGCCGCTATGTCGCGCTTACGCAGCTGTACGCGAGCGGCGACCGCTCGCGCGCGGTGTTGATCGACCTGCTGCGCGCCGATCGCAACGGCGCGGGCGACAACCAGGCGGCTGCGTCCGAGCTTGGCGACATCGGCCAGTTGCCGCCCGCGAAGCAGGACGAGATCCGCAAAAGCCAGCGCCTCTATTCGGCCATCGCGCGCGAGGCGGCCATTTCCTGGGCGCAGAACGAAGAGGCGTCGGACATGGAGCGCGCCTGGCTCGAAAAGCAATATATCGACGACAGCCAGCGCCCCATCTACGCCGAAGCACAACTCGCGATCAACGACGGCGACGTCAACGAACTGTCGCGCCTGCTCGACACGCTGCCCGATCTGATTCCGAGGCAGACACGCGTCGATGCGCAGGCGCTCACGGGCCGCACGTCCGCCGCACAAACCACCGCGGTCGACTCGATCACGCGCCAGCCCAACGACGAAGTGATGCAGGCGATGGCGCGCGAGCAACTGCTCAGCAATGCGCAGGCGTTGGCGGGCGCATTCCGCTATGTCGATCAGGGGTCGCTGCGCTTCACCGAGGAATCCGCGACGGGCAGCGTGCGTCTCACACCCTCGCAGAACCTGCAGTTTCGCTACCAGCAGCGCGACCAGACCGTGGACGGCTCGCAGCTCGCTTTCGCGCCGAAACACGACCGGCTCGCCGAGGCGATCTATGGCCACAAGGGCCAATATGACGAAGAGCACGTCACGCTAGGCCGCCGCAATGCGCTCGAAGACTTCACGACGGCGCGCGTCGAAGGCACGTACACCGTCACACAGCGCCTCACGCTGACCTATGCGCTCGGCTACAACCAGGCCGCGACGGAATCGACGCAACTGACGGTGGGCGGCACCAAGGACCTCGCGACGCTCGGTTTCAACTACCGGCTCGATCCGCACTGGTTCGGCGGCGCGCGCTACGAGTACGCGCGATTTCACGGCCAGGACCGCTCGTATCTCGGCAACGGCAGTCTCGTCGAAGCGAACATCGGCTACAAGATCAAGGCCGATTACCCCGACTACACGATCCGCGCCGTCTTCGCGCACGGCCAGTACAACGCGACGGGCACACCGGGCGACCCGCTGCGCGTGCTGCTGCCGGAGAACACGCCGTTCACGGCCGCGTCCTTCATGCCGCAGACTTTCACGCAAGGCGGCCTGCTGTTTTCGTTCGGCGACGATCTGCCCGAGCAGTATTCGAAAGGATGGCGGCCGATATTCGCGGGCGGCCCGATCCGCGACTCGCGCGCGGGCTGGTCGGGCCAGGCTGAACTCGGCGTGGCGGGCAGCGTGTTCGGCAACGATCAGATGCTGCTGTACGGCGCGTATCAAGGCGTCTCGTCGAATCATTCGACTTCCGTGAAGGAAGTCGGCATGCGCTATCGGTATCTGTATTGAAGAGCCTTTGAGGAGAATGACATGGACCACAGCAAGAACCTTCGCGCACGCGCGTCGACGTTGTTCGCATCAGCGTTGGCGTTGATGGCGCTCACGCTCGCGGGCTGCGCCGTCGTCGATCGCAGCGCGCCACCCGCGATCGCGAAGACCGACAGCCTCGCGATCCTGCCTATCGCGAACAACACCGAGACGCCGCAGGCGGGGCAGCGTGCGGCGTCGATTGCACAGAGCCTGCTGGCGTCGTACGGCTTCACGAATCTGTCGCGCTACCCGGCGAGCGCCGACGACGAAACGCTGTTCGACGCCGCGAAGCCGGACGCTCAGCAAAACGCGCTGAACTGGGCGCGCCAGCAGAACGCGCGCTATGCGCTGACGGGTGCCGTCAACGAATGGCGCTACAAGGTCGGCGTGGACGGCGAGCCGGCCGTGGGCCTCACTTTCGATGTGCTCGACGTGCAGACGGGCAAGGTCGTGTGGACGGGCACGGGCAGCCGCACCGGCTGGAGCCGCGATGCCGTGTCGGGCGTTGCGCAGAAGCTGGAGCGCGATCTGCTGTCGCCGCTCGCGCGGTGACGCATGCCCTGCTCCGCACGACTATCATCGAAGCTGGCTTCGATTTAAGGCGAACGCCATGAACACGCAGGCTAACGAACACTCCGCGCCGCCCGGGCGGCGTCGACGCCGCGAGGCGCAAAGCGTCGGCGCGGGCTCCTGGTGGGCCCGCGTGATCGCGCCGCCGCGCGGTTCCGCGCGGCGCCGCACGATCGCCGCGCTCGAAACGATCGTCGCAACGCTGATCGCGATTGCCATCTGCTGGGCCTTCGATCACGCCGATCCGCTGCTGGTCCAAAGTGGCTTCGGCTGGATCTGGATCGTGCCGCTCGTGATCGCGCTGCGTTATGGATCGATTGCGGGGGTGTTTTCCGGGCTGATTCTGCTGGCTTCGTGGTACGTGTTGTACCCCGGGTACAGCGGCGCGTCCGCGCCCATTTCGCTCGCGCGTGCGTTGATCGAGACGCCGCACACACGGCTCTTTCCTGTGAGCTTCTTCCTTGGCGGCTTCGTCGTCACGATGCTGTGCGGGCAATTCGGCGACATCTGGATCACGCGCCTGCGGCAAGGCCGCATCGCCAACGACTATCTAGCCGAACGCCTGTCCATTCTCACGCGCAACCAGTTCATGTTGCGCATCTCGCACGAACGGCTCGAACAGGATCTGCTCGGACGCCCCGCCACGCTGCGCGATTCGCTGGCGCGGCTGCGCACCGTGATCCTCAATCAGGAGCCGACTGAGGCACAGCAAGGCGTCGTCGATTTGCGCGGCGCGCAGCCGTTTCTCGAAGCGGCCGCGCAAGCCTGCCAGATCGAGAGCGCGAGCGTGCATGCGTGGCGCGGTGGCAAGGCTGCGACGGCTGCGGGGGCATCGATTGGCGCGCCATCGGCGTTCGATCCCGACGATCCCCTCGTGCGCGAAGCGCTCGAAACGCGCACGCTGGTACATGTCGAATCGAAAGCGAATCAGGACATGTCGCTGAGCCGCTATGTCGCCGTCGTACCGCTGATCGATGCACAGAAGAATCCTGTCGGCGTGCTCGCCGTCGAGCGCATGCCGTTTCTCGCACTCACGCGCGACAACCTGCAGTTCCTGCTCGTTCTCTGCAACTTCTACGCGGACGGCGTGCAGCACGCCGTCATCACGCGCGACACGCTCACGGCCTTCCCCACTTGCCCCCACACCTTCGCGCTCGACTATGCGCGGCTCGTGCATCTGAAGCGCGATACGCAGGTCCAGTCGTCGATCGTCGCGCTCGTGTTTCATAACGACGAACGCAGCACGACGCTATACGAACATGTGCTGCGCACACGCCGCGCGCTCGATGTGCAGTGGCCTTTGCGCGACGAACGGCATCGCGTGGTGCTCACGCTGATGCCGCTTTCCGGCGACAGTGCCGTCGACGGCTATCTGCTGCGGATCGAAGAGAATCTGCGTGCGCAATACGGCGTCGACTTCGAAACGGCGCGTGTCGCCGTGCATTCGATGGCCGTGTCCGCCGACGAACCCATCGCCGCCCTGCGGCGCCTGCTGGAGCGCTGCGATGTCCGCTTCTGACAGCGTCGCAATCGATCGAAGCCGTCCCGTGGGCGCGCGCATCACGTTGGTCGGCGTGCTGCTCGTCGCGCTCGGGCTTGCGTTGCAGATCGCCGTCTTCATGATCGCCACACGCAGCACGCCCGACACGTCTGCCGAATGGCTCGGCGGTCTCGTCAACACAGACGTGTCGACGCTGCAAGCCGGCGCACATCTGAATACACAGACGCTGTTGCTATGCCTGCTCGTGCAGGCCTGTGCCGCGCTCGCGACTTCGCTCGGTCTCGCGGAGATGATGCCCGCGCGCTACCGGCTGCCGCGCGTGGGACTGCTCGCGTCGCTATGGTTTCTGAACTTCGCGGTGCCTGTCGGCGGGATGCTTTGCTCGATCGGCGCGCTCGCGATTGCCGCCGCGTTGCCACGGCCACGCGCGCAGTTGCCCGTCGTGCTGGTCGAGGAACCTGAGTTCGCCGCGAATCTGATCGGCACTGTATCGTATGGGCGCGGTGCGCGCCTGAAGGCGGAATTGCAGAACGCGGAAGCGGGCACGTCGTTTCGCATGACCGCCCTGCTCGCGATGCAGACGATGCCCGCACGCACCGTCTCGCCGCTGCTGCAAGGCATGCTCGCCGATCCGCTCGACGATATCCGCCTGCTCGCGTACGGCATTCTCGACAACCGCGAGAAAACGCTCACGCAGCAAATACTCGTCGAACGTCCGAAGCTCGATGTGAAGGTGCATCCCGAATTGAGCGATGCGGAGCGCGCGCACGCGAACAGGACGCTCGCGCAGCTGTACAGCGAACTGATCTACGAAAATCTCGTGACGGGCGACGTGTACCGCAATGCCGCCGACCAGGCCGACGGCTTTGCGGCCGCCGCGCTCGAACACGATCCGAACGACGCGGCGCTGTGGCGTCTGCGCGGCCGTCTTGCCATCGCGCGACTCGATCTCGACGGCGCGGACACGATGCTGCAACGTGCGATCGATTGCGGCTTCCCGCGCGAGCGCATGCTGCCCTGGCTCGCCGAAACGGCTTACCTGCGCCGCGATTTCGCGCGCGTGCGCAAGCTGCTGGCCGAAATGGACAACCGCGCCGCGACGCCGACGCTGGCGGCCGTCCTCGACTTCTGGAAGCCGCGCGGCCCGGGCGCCGCGCAGCCCCGCTCCATCTGAGGCCGCCCTCATGTTTTCATCTAAAACGCCGTCACTGCCGCACGCGGATTCCGCCGATATCGCCCTGCTGCTCGAAGGCACGTTCCCCTATGTGAGCGGCGGCGTGTCGAGCTGGGTCAATCAGGTCATCCGCGCGTTTCCCGAGTATTCGTTCGCGCTGTGCTTTCTCGGCAGCCGTCCGCAGGACTATCCGAAGATGCAGTACGCGCTGCCCGACAACGTCGTGCATCTGGAGAATCACTATCTGTACGATTTCGCGCCGCCGCCGCTGGTGAACAAACAGCGCGGCGACGCGTCCGCGTTCATGCGCTCCGCGCATCTGCACGACGCATTGCGCAACCCGGCAATGCGCCACGCGGCAGGCCGCATGCTCAAGGACATGCTGAACGACCTCCGTCCGGGCGGCGCATTGGGCGAAGACGCGTTTCTCTATTCGAAGGAAGCCTGGCACTATCTGACCGACCAGTACCGGCAGTTCTGCACGGACCCGTCGTTCGTCGATTACTTCTGGACCGTGCGGATCATGCACAAGCCGCTTTGGCAGCTCGCGAAGATCGCCGAGGGTTTGCCGCGCGTGAAGATGTTCCATACGGTATCGACGGGTTATGCGGGCTTTCTCGGCGCGCTCGCGCGCTATCGCCATGCGCGGCCCTTGCTCGTGTCGGAGCACGGCATCTATACGAAGGAACGCAAGATCGATCTGTTCCAGAGCGAATGGATACGCGACAACCGCAGCATCTTCGAGCGCGACGTGTCGCAGATCGGCTATTTCCGCGACCTGTGGGTGCGCTTCTTCGAAACGCTCGGCCATGTGTGCTACGACGCGGCTGAAGACATCATCGCGCTCTATGAAGGCAACCGCCGGCGGCAAATCATCGACGGCGCGCCCGAAGCGAAAACGGCCAACATTCCGAACGGCGTGAATCTGCCGAAGCTCGCGCCTTTACGCGCACAGCGCGCCGCCGGTGTGCCGAAGACGTTGTGCCTGATCGGCCGCGTGGTGCCGATCAAGGACATCAAGACTTTCATCCGCGCGATGCTGACCGTGGTGCGCCGCATGCCCGATGCCGAAGCGTGGATTGCCGGCCCGGAAAACGAGGACGCGTCGTATGCGGCCGAATGCCATGCGCTCGTCGAGAGCCTCGGTCTGAACGACAAGGTGAAGTTTCTAGGCTTCCAGAAGATCGACGAATTGCTGCCGAAATGCGGCGTGCTCGTGCTCAGCTCGATTTCGGAGGCGCTGCCGCTCGTCGTGCTGGAAGGCTTCGCGGCGGGCGTGCCGTCCGTCACGACGGACGTGGGCTCGTGCCGCCAACTGATCTATGGGCTGGATGGCGACGACGCTGCGCTCGGCGCGGCGGGCCGCGTCGTACAGATCGCCGATCCGCGCGCGCTCGCCGAAGCCGCGCTCGATCTGCTCGACGAAGACAACTGGCGTGCCGCGCAACAGGCGGGCATTTCGCGCGTCGAGCGCTATTACACGCAGGACCAGATGGTCGGCTCGTACCGCGATCTGTATGCGCGCCTCACCGCGCAGGCGGATCTCGCCGATCCACCCGCATCGGAAGCCGGTCTTCTGATGCAGATGCCTCACTGAACGGGAACACGCGACCATGGCAGGCATTGGTTTCGAACTGCGCAAGATGCTCCGGCGCAACACGCTGCTGGGGCTGATGCAGGCTTACACGTACGCGGGCCTGATCGGCGCGGGTCCGTGGGTGCTGTCGATCGTCGGCATTCTGCTGATCGGCGTGCTCAGCATTCCGTTCGTGTTGCCCACGGGATTGATCACGCAGTTCCAGGTGTCGGTCACGTATCTGATCTCGCTGTCGCTCGTGTTGACGGGGCCGTTGCAGCTTGCGTACACGCGTTTCACATCAGACCGGTTGTTCGAAAAGCGCCGGGATCTCGTGCTGCCGAATTTTCATGCGGTGATGTTCATCGTCACGGTCGCTTCGACTGTGCTCGGCGGGCTCGCTGTCGTCTTTCTGTTTCCGCAGCAGACGGCCGCCTATCGCCTGCTGATGCTCGCGGGCTTCGTCGTGATGGGCAACATCTGGATCGCGACGATCTTCCTGTCGGGCATGAAGCAGTACATGTCGATCATCATCGTGTTCCTCATCGGCTATGCGGTGACGACGGGTGCGGCGCTCTCGCTGAACCGGTTCGGCCTGACGGGCTTGCTGTCGGGCTTCGTGATCGGACAGACTGTGTTGCTGGTGGGCCTGCTCGCGTTGATCTATCGCGACTATCGCAGCGACCATTTCATCTCGTTCGAAATGTTCCGCAAGCAGTACCGTTACCCTTCGCTGATGCTGACGGGCTTTCTGTACAACCTCGGCATCTGGGCCGACAAGTTCATGTTCTGGTATTCGCCGGGCACGGGACAGCCGGTGATCGGTCCGCTGCGCGCATCGATCATTTATGACATTCCCGTGTTTCTCGCGTATCTCGCGATCATTCCGGGCATGGCCGTATTTCTGATGCGCATCGAAACGGACTTCGTCGAATACTACGACGCGTTCTACGATGCCGTGCGCGAAGGCGCGTCGCTGCAGCATATCGAGCGCATGCGCAATGCAATGGTCGAAGCGTTGCGTAACGGCATCTGGGAGATCATGAAAGTGCAGGCGATCGCCGCGATGATGCTGTTCGCGGCGGGCACGATCCTGCTGCAATGGCTGCAGATATCGACGCTGTATCTGCCGCTGCTGTATATCGACGTGATCGCGGCCAGCATGCAGGTCGTGTTCATGGGCACGATCAACGTGTTCTTCTATCTCGACAAGCGCAAGATCGTGCTGTTGCTGGTGGGTACGTTCGTCGCTTCGAACGTGGTGTTCACGGCGATCACGCTGTCGTTGAACCCTGGTTACTACGGCTACGGATTTGCAGGTTCGCTGCTGCTCGTCGTGCTCGCGAGTCTTTATCTGCTCGACCGCAAGCTCGATTCGCTGGAGTATGAGACGTTCATGCTGCAATGAAAGCGCGGCGTGAATTGGCACGCCGCGCGCTTCACCCTGCGCTCAAACCTCGTCACCAAAGCGCGTTTCCGCGATCTGCTGACGGCGCTGATCGCCCTGCCGCTCCAGCATCCAGCCCGGATATTCGGACGGCAGGCGGCTCACTTCGTCGAGCTTCTTGAGTTCTTCCGCACTCAGTTCAACCTTCGTCGCGGCGATGTTGTCATCGAGTTGCTCGACTCGCTTTGCGCCGACGATCACGCTCATCACCGAGCGTTGATGCAGCAACCACGCCAGCGCAATCTGCGCGACCGACACGCCCTTCGCTTCGGCGATCGTGCGCATCACGTCGACGCAATCGAATACGCGCTCGCGATTCACGGGCGGAAAGTCGAATGTCGTGCGGCGACTGCCTGCTTCGCCTTGCTCGTCGCGTTTATATTTGCCGCTGAGCAAGCCGCCCGCGAGCGGACTCCATACCATCAGGCCCAGGCCCTCGCTTTGTAGCATCGGCACCAGTTCGCGTTCGAGATCGCGGCCCGCGATCGTGTAATACGCCTGCAACGTATCGAAGCGCGCGAGGCCAAGGCGCTCCGAAATGCCTAGCGCTTTCGCGATCTGCCACGCGGCCCAGTTCGATACGCCGATATAGCGCACGTGGCCGTGCTGCACGAGCGTATCGAGCGCACGCAGCGTTTCCTCGATTGGCGTGGCGGGATCGAAGCCGTGGATCTGATACAGATCGACGTGATCGAGTTGCAGGCGCTGCAGGCTCGCCTTGATGCCGTCCATGATGTGGTAGCGCGACGCGCCGCGCGCGTTCGCGAAGTCGCCCGTCTGGCCGAATACTTTCGTCGCGACGACCACGCTGTCGCGCGGTACTTTCAGGTTCTTCAGCGCCTGACCGGTGATCTGCTCGGAGACGCCGGACGAGTAGACGTCGGCTGTGTCGATGAAATTGATGCCCGCGTCGATCGCGCGGCCGATCAGACGTTCCGCGTCGCTCTGCTGCAGATCGCCGATGTGCTGCCAGATGCCGCCCGTGCCGCCGAAGGTCATCGTGCCGAGGCACAGTTCCGACACGAAAACGCCAGTGCGGCCAAGCTG
The DNA here is from genome assembly GCF_046534875.1 of Paraburkholderia sp. SIMBA_054. Lineage (NCBI taxonomy): Bacteria > Pseudomonadati > Pseudomonadota > Betaproteobacteria > Burkholderiales > Burkholderiaceae > Paraburkholderia > Paraburkholderia sp. SIMBA_054. Next base: position 36,563 of record NZ_JAWRXV010000072.1, read on the forward strand.
GTTGTATCGCATGGTTTGAGACTCCAGGTGGGTGATGATGCGGTGCTGGGGCGATCAGAATACTCAATGCGTGGCAATGCTGCTGGTGCGTTGACATGGCTTTCGCAGCCGTCCCGTGCAATGCAGCATTGATGCATGCCACGCCTTTCGAGAACCCTTTCACGGCGTTTTCAGTCCGCACACGAACGCATTTCTTCCGTTATGCCGTTCGTTGGCTCATGTAGCATCGGCGTCATGTTCTATAGGCTGATGAGGTTTGCGCGCATCAACACACCATCAAGGGCACTGCAGGCGTGCGTCGAGGGTTGGTGACCGGTAGTTGCGTTATCCACCTGCCCGGCCGAACGCCCAATCGCAACCTCGGCACGCCCCCGCGAAACCTGCGAGACTGAACAGGTCTAACGGTTTTACGGGCGTGGCACGCCGTGCACTGGATATGCGGCGCCCCGCCCCCATCTTCGATCTGATGACTTCCGCCTCTCCCGCCGCCTTCGGGCTGGCCGACCCGCTGGCCGATTTCCATCCGGCCGTCGCGGGCTGGTTCCAGAAGACCTTTGCCGCGCCCACGGACGCGCAGGTCGCCGCATGGCCGTTGATCCGCAATGGCCGGCACACGCTCGTCGCCGCGCCGACAGGTTCGGGCAAGACGCTGACCGCGTTTCTCGCCGCGCTCGACGAACTCGTCCGCGACGGGCTCGCGCACGGCGGCGCATTGCCGGACGAGACGCTGGTGGTCTACGTGTCGCCCCTCAAGGCGCTGTCGAACGATATCCGCGTCAATCTGCAGACGCCGCTCGAAGGGATCGCGAACGAACTCGCCGAACGCGGCCTGCTCGTGCCCGAGATTCGCACCGCCGTGCGCACGGGCGACACGACGCAACAGGAACGCGCCGCGCTGAAGAAGCGCGCGCCGCACATTCTCGTCACCACGCCCGAATCGCTGTACGTGCTGCTGGGCTCGGCGTCGGGCCGCAAGATGCTCGCGACGGTCCGCACGGTGATCGTCGACGAAATTCACGCGATGGCGGGCAGCAAGCGCGGCAGCCATCTCGCGCTGTCGCTCGAACGGCTCGATGCACTATGCGGCCGGCGCCTGCCGCGCATCGGCTTGTCGGCGACGCAAAAGCCGATCGAAGACGTCGCGCGCTTTCTGGTCGGCGGCGCGCGTGTCGACAGCGACGAGCCCGCCGACTGCGCGATCGTCGATGTCGGCCATGTGCGCGAGCGCGATCTCGCGCTGGAGATTCCACCCGTGCCGCTCGAAGCGGTCATGTCGAACGAAGCGTGGGAGCTCGTCTACAACCGGCTCGCCGAACTGGTCGCGCTACACCGCACCACACTCGTGTTCGTCAACACGCGGCGCATGGCCGAGCGCGTCGCGCGGCATCTGACCGAGCGTCTCGGCAAGGACGCCGTCGCCGCGCATCACGGCAGCCTCGCGAAGGAACATCGCCTCGACGCGGAGCAGCGTTTGAAGCGCGGCGAGTTGCGCGTGCTGATCGCAACGGCATCGCTGGAACTGGGCATCGATATCGGCGACGTCGATCTCGTCTGCCAGATGGGCTCGCCGCGCGCGATCGCGCCGTTTCTGCAACGCGTCGGGCGTTCGGGCCATCATGTGGGCGGCATGCCGAAGGGGCGGCTGTTCCCCGCTTCGCGCGACGATCTGATCGAATGCGCGGCGCTGCTCGATTGCGTGCGGCGCGGCGAACTCGATCTGCTGCACATTCCGCGCGCGCCGCTCGACGTGCTCGCGCAGCAGATCGTCGCTGAAGTCTGCAACGCCGAATGGAGCGAGGACGCGCTGTTCGAATGCTTTCGTCACGCCGCGCCGTATGCAACGCTCGAACGCGAGCAATACGACGCCGTGCTGCGCATGCTCGCCGAGGGCTACACGAGCCGTCACGGCCCGCGCGCCGCGTACGTGCATCGCGACGCCGTCAACGGCACATTGCGCGGTCGGCGCGGCGCGCAGCTCTACGCGGTGACATCAGGCGGCACGATTCCGGAGAACGCCGATTACACGGTGGTGCTTGAACCGCAAGGGCTCAACATCGGCACGGTCAACGAAGACTTTGCCGTCGAAAGCCTCGCAGGCGACGTGTTCCAGCTCGGCAATGCGTCGTACCGGATCATGCGCATCGAAAGCGGCCGCGTGCGCGTCGAGGACGCGCAAGGCCAGCCGCCGAACATTCCGTTCTGGCTCGGCGAGGCGCCGGGGCGCAGCGATGAATTGTCGGCGGGTGTCGCGCGACTGCGCTCGGAGATCGAGCGGCGGCTCGCCGTCGCGAAGACCACTTCGTCATTTACTTCGGATACCGATTCATTTAGCGATTCGCACGACGGCGTCGCAACCATCGCCAAGCAACCGGCCACGGTTGCGCTCGATCTCGAACCCGCCATCGGGTGGCTGGTCGAACAGACTTATTTACCCGAAGCGGCCGCGCGACAGATCGTCGAATATCTGGCGCGCGCTCGCCAGACGCTCGGCGCTCTGCCGACGCAAGACACGCTCGTCATGGAGCGTTTTTTCGATGAATCGGGCGGCACGCAGCTTGTGATTCATACGCCCTTCGGCAGCCGCGTCAATCGCGCGTGGGGTCTCGCGTTGCGCAAGCGCTTTTGCCGCACGTTCAATTTCGAGTTGCAGGCGGCCGCAACGGAGGACGCGATCGTGTTGTCGCTCACGGGTGCGCACAGCTTCGCGCTCGATGAAGTGTGGCGCTATCTGCGCTCGGAGACAGCCGAGCACGTGCTGGTCCAGGCGCTGCTCGACGCGCCGCTGTTTGGCGTGCGCTGGCGCTGGAACGCGACGACGGCGCTCGCGTTGCCGCGCTACACGGGCGGACGCAAGACGCCGCCGCCGTTGCAGCGCATGCGCAGCGACGATCTGCTCGCGACCGTGTTTCCCGATCAGGCCGCGTGCCTCGAAAACATCGCCGGTGAGCGCGAGTTGCCGAGTCATCCCCTCGTCGATCAGACACTCGACGATTGTCTGCACGAAGCGATGGATACGGATGCGTGGCTCACGTTGCTGCGCCGGATCGAAAGCGGGCATATCGCGCTTGTGAGCCGCGACCTGCCCGCGCCGTCGCCGCTCGCCGCGGAAATCCTCACGGCGAAACCGTACGCGTTTCTCGACGATGCACCGATCGAAGAACGCCGGACACAGGCCGTGCTGAATCGCCGCTACACGAGCGGCCCCGAATCCGCCGATGATCTCGGCGCGCTCGATGCCGACGCGATTGCAAGTGTCGGCGAAGAAGCGTGGCCGCAAGCGCGTAACACCGACGAGATGCACGAAGCGCTGACGGGCCTTGCGTGCATCACGGAAGCCGAGGCGCAGCGCAACGAAGGCTGGCCCGCGTGGCTCGCGGAACTCGCTAAAACAGGCCACGCCGCGCGCATGCAGATCGCGCAGCACGACGCGTTGTGGCTGCCCGCCGAGCGCCTGACGTGCCTGCGCGCGATTTATCCGCAGGCTGAAGTCAAACCGGCGCTGCGTGCGCCGAAGGGTTTCGACGAAGCCTGGACGGAAGACGACGCGCTCGTCGATGTGGTGCGCGCGCGGCTGACGGGATTCGGGCCGCTGCCGCTTGCTTCGATCGCCCGCGCGCTGGCGCTGCCCGCTTCGACCGTCGCGCAGGCGCTCACGCGGCTCGAAGCGGAAGGTTATGTGATGCGCGGCCGCTTCACACCGGGCGCCACGGATGAAGAATGGTGCGAGCGTCATCTGCTCGCGCGCATTCATCGCTATACGGTGCGGCGCTTGCGGCGCGAGATCGAACCCGTCGAGCGGCACGACTTCATGCGCTTTCTGTTCGCGTGGCAGCGCCTGACGCCCGATACGCGCGGCGAAGGGCGCGACGCGCTCGCCGCAGTGCTCGATCAGCTCGAAGGTTTTCAGGCGGCCGCGAGCGCATGGGAAGACGACATCTTGCCCGCGCGGCTGAAGGACTATTCGATCACATCGCTCGACGAGCTGTGCCGTTCCGGCAAGATCGTCTGGACGCGGCTCACGGATCGCGCGCGCGGCGCGAGCGGTCCGGTGCGCAGCACGCCCATCGTGCTGTTGCCGCGCCGCGCGCTGCCCGTGTGGACCGCACTGCTCGATACGTCGAAACAGCCGGAGCTGTCGCCGAAAGCGCAACTGGTGTTCGATACGCTGACGCAGCATGGCGCGATGTTCTTCGACGAGCTATTGGGCGACGTTCGCCTGCTGCGCGTCGAACTCGAAAACGCGCTCGGCGAACTGGTCGCGGCGGGCCTCGTCAATTCGGATAGTTTCGCGGGTTTGCGCGCGCTGCTGAAACCCGTCGCGAAGCGCAACGCGTCGTACTTTCCGAGCCGGCGTCCGCGCGGCGCGGGCGCGTTGATCGGCGGCATGGACGATGCGGGACGCTGGGCGCTGTTGCGGCGGCCGGTCGCCACTGGGCCGGATGAACCCGCGCCCTCTCCTTCTCGACGTTCTTCGACTTACGCGCCGGAAGTGATCGAGCATGTCGCGATGGCGTTGTTGCGGCGTTATGGCGTCGTGTTCTGGCGGCTGCTGGAACGCGAAGCTGAATGGCTGCCGCCGTGGCGCGATCTGCTGCGCGTGTATCAGCGACTCGAAGCGCGCGGCCAGGTGCGCGGCGGGCGCTTCGTCAACGGTCTCGCGGGCGAGCAGTTCGCGCTGCCTGAAGCGATACCACTGTTGCGCGAAGTGCGCCGTCATGCGAACGACGGTGCTTTTGTGTGTGTTGCGGGTACTGATCCGCTGAATCTGGTCGGCACGTTGCTGCCGGGTAACAAGGTGCCTGCTGTTACGGGCAATCGCGTGCTGTATCGCGATGGTGTGCCCGTCGCGTCGCTCGTGGCCGCCGAGTTCAACCTGCCCGATGATGCCGATGGCGAGACGAAGCAGTTGATGCGTATGAGGCTCGCGCGGCGATACTGAATAGATGGTGTTTTGGTTTTGGTTTGCGCTGGCATCCGCGATTTGCCTTCGCGCTTCAAGCGTCGCCCCTGTGCGGGGCGGCACCTACTTTTCTTTGCCGCCGCAAAGAAAAGTAGGCAAAAGAAAGCGGCTCACACCGCCAACATTTCTTCTTGCCTGAGGGCCCCCAAAGGGTCTTACGCTTCACACGGCAGCATTCCTGTTCGCGTTCGTTGCCAACGCTTCGAATGAGCGCCTCACCCACTTCAAACACCCGCACAAAGGCGAGCGGCAGCGAATGGTTTGCGCCGCCCAGGTGGCAAACTGTGTGTAGGTTGTCGCGTCGTATAGGGTAGCGCTCTTACAGGGTGAAACGCATGCGCTATCGGTCCGGAGTGAGGCGTGCGAGGCACTACGGCCTACACACAGTTTGCCACCTGGGCGGCCGTGGAATATCTGGCACGCATGGTGAAGCGCGGGTGCGTGAAGCGGGTGAGGCGCACCGCAAGAGCGTTGGCAACGAACATGGGTCACGTGATTGCCGCGTGAAGCATAAGACCGTGTGGGGGCCCTCAGGCAAAAACTAGGACTAGCGGTGTTAGCCGCTTTCTTTTGCCTACTTTTCTTTGCGGCGGCAAAGAAAAGTAGGTGCCGCCCCGCACAGGGGCGACGCGTGAAGCACGAAGGCATAACGCGGATGCCAGCGCAAACGCAAAAACGCCAAACCGGATACCAGCAAAAACCCAACCAAACCAAACCAGCGGCGGAGCCACTGACGGCCCTGCCACGAACAGACGACAGCGTACTCATCTCTCCCCCCTCGGAAAGGTGGACAACCGGCCAGGTCTGCCGTCGCGCTTTTTGATTGCCACGCGAGCATCGCAAAGGAGCACGTGCGTGCGCAATCGCGCGTGAACGTTTGCGGAACCAATCCCTGAAATGCATCATTTTTTTCTATGCTTTCTGGTTAAAGAAAGCTGATCCAAAGGTCGTTAATCAATTCGGAGCCGTACGTCCGGCCGCTTCGTTACAATGAAGCAAGTCAGTCATCGATAAAACTCTTCGCCGCCGCGTGCTGTACTCGTATTCGGAGCTCGACTGGAGGCAACTTTTTTGCCCGGGGACCCTTCATGAACGACGATCAACACGATCAGGTGCTTTTCGCCCGGTTCGGAACGAGCAGCCCCTGCTGGCGGCTGTCGAGCGACAGCAATGCGCTCGAACTGACGCCCGAAACGGATGACAACACGGCCACGGTCGCCATTGCCCTATCGGGTGCGCAGGCCGCGCAGATTCGCCGGCTCACGGGCGTCACCGCGCACCTGACCATGGACGTACGCCTGTTCGGCGAAGCGCTGCGTCTGCATCTGGTCGGCAAGAAGCTCAACAGCAGCACTTGGGCGGGCACGGCTTCGGCGTATGAAGACACCGAATCCGTCGCGCGCGATCTGGTGCATGGGCTGTCGTTCGCCGAGCAGGTCGTGTCGGAAGTCAATTCCGTGGTCGTGATCGTCGACAAGAACGGCCGCATCCAGCGCTTCAACCGGCTCGCCGAAGAACTCACGGGCATGAAGGAAGAAGACGTGGTCGGGCGCAGCGTGTGGGCGCTGTTCATGTCGTCGGAAGCGGGCGCGGCGTCGAGCCAGAACATTTCGGGCTTTTTCAATCAGGGCGTCGCCTATGAAGTCGAGCGGCGCGTGCGCACCGTGCACGGCGAGCGGCTTTTCCTGTTTCGCAACAAGTTCGTGATGAGCGGCAGCGGCGTCGACGAACAGTTTCTGATCTGCTCGGGCACCGACATCACGGAGGAACGCCGCGCGCAGGAGCGTCTGTCGGAACTGGCGAACACCGATTCGCTGACGGGCCTGCCTAACCGCAACGCGATTCACGACAAGACGCGCGCGGCCATCGCCAGCGCGGCGGCGGGCGAATCCGTCGGCATTCTGTTTCTCGATCTCGACAACTTCAAGAAGGTCAACGACCACTACGGCCACGTGTTCGGCGACCGGCTGATCCAGGATGTTTCGTCGGCCGTGCGCGAGTGCCTCGCCGACGAGGACACGCTTGCGCGGCTGGGCGGCGACGAGTTCATCGTGCTGTCGCCCGTTGCTTCCGTCGGGTCGATGGAAGCGATGGCGCAGCGCATTCTGGAGCGGCTGCGCGTGCCGTTCAGCCTCGGGCTCGTCGAGGTCTACACGGGCTGCTCGATTGGCATCGCGATGTTCCCCGAGCATGGCGACAGCCTCGAAGCGCTGATCCGCGCCGCCGACACCGCCATGTACGTCGCCAAGGACGACGGCAAGCGTACCTATCGCGTGTTCTCGCCGGAGATGAACCGCAAGGTCGCCGAGTACATGTGGCTCGATACGAACCTGCGTCGCGGGCTCGAAGAAGGCCAGTTGACGCTGCACTATCAACCGAAGCTGTCGCTGGCCACGGGCACCGTGTACGGCGTCGAGGCGCTGGTGCGCTGGAATTCGCCGGAGCGCGGGCAGATCATGCCCGCCGCGTTCATTCGCTACGCGGAAGAGTCGGGGCTGATCGGGCCACTTGGCCGCTGGGTCATGCAGACGGCGGCCGAACAGGCCTCGCAATGGAAGGCGCGCGGGCTGTCGCTGCGCGTGGCGATCAACGTGTCGGCGCGGCAACTGGTGGATACGGCCGTGGTGTCGCATTTCACGGAGGCCTTGCAGCGCGCGCAGCTCGATCCTTGCCTGCTCGATATCGAGCTGACGGAGAGCTGCCTGATCGAAGACGAAGCGGCCGCGATCGACCTGATTACGCAATTCCGCGATCTCGGCGCGCAGGTCCATCTGGATGATTTCGGCACAGGCTATTCGTCGCTGTCGCAGCTTGGGCGCATACCGCTCGACGTCATCAAGCTGGACCGCAGCTTCGTGAGTTCGATCAACGCGGACAGGAAATCTCAGGCGCTGGTGCGCTCGATGGTGGCCGTCGCGCAGGCACTGCAACTGAAGGTGGTGGCGGAAGGAATCGAGACGGAGTCGGAAGAGCTGTTCATGAAGGGGCTAGGCGTCGAATACGTGCAGGGGTTTCTCTACGGCAGGCCGATGCCCGCAGCCGAATTCGAGCGCTGGCTGCATGACAGGCAGAAGATCCGCTTGATCGCCTGAACCCCCGAAAAGTTCGCTGGACCTTTGGAATCTCCCGCCTGTCGGCCGCTCATACGGCTGGCTACTGCGTATTGCATGCTGCTTGATGCCTTTACTACGTTGATAGTTGCGTCAATACCTGACGGGTGCAGACGGAGCGCGTAACGCTAAGCGCGGGGGCGTTCTGCCAATCAGACTACTGTCCTTCCTGCTTACGCAACGTTCATCGCAGCCGGGCGCAGATTGCTCGCGCGGCGGTTTTGCAGCATCACGAGCCGCTCCATGAAGGCGAGATCCTTCTCCTCGATCGTGAACGCGGACTGCACCCAATCCTCGGTAATTTCCATCAGTTCGGCGCGCGACAGCTGCAGCACGCGCTGACGCGCCCGCACCATCGCGCGGATGCCGTTGAGTTTGGGGCGCAACGTGTCGATGAAGGTGCGCGTCGCGATATACGCCTCGCCCGGCTCGAACAGATGGTCGACGAGGCCGCGGCTTTCGTGCCACTCGGCCGTGTGCGATTCGCCGCCGCCGATCAGTTCTTCCGCGAGGCGCATGCCCGCCTTGCGCGCGACGAGCGAATAGCCGCCCATGCCCGGGAACAGGTTGAAGGCGATCTCCGGGAAGCCCATCCGCGCGTCGTTCTGCGCGAGCACGAAATGATGCGCGAGCGCCGCTTCGAAGCCGCCGCCGAGCGCGCTGCCCTCTATCATCGCAATCGAAATCGCGCCGGTGTCGAAGCCACGCGCGGCCGCATGCACGCAATCGACACAGGCACGCGCATACGCCATCAACTCCTGGCGGCGGCCTGCGCGAATCGCGTCGGCAAAAAAGCTGAGATCGCCGCCGACGTTGAACATCGTCGGAATCACGGAGCCTGTCACCCAAAAATCGATGCGCACATTGGAATCGCGCGCGGCCCGCGCGAGTTCAAGAATGTCGTGCACCAGTTCGAGGTTGAAGCATGGACGCGGTTGCGCGCGCAACATCATCCACATGACGTTGCGCTCTTCTTCGTAATACGCGGAGATTTGCGACAGCTTGCCAGCTTCGAGGAACGGACGGCAGGCGTGATGGTTTTGCAGATTCATTTTGAATGGTCCTTTTTGAAGTTAAAAACTCGGGTGAAGCATTGCGAGCCTAAAACAGACCAGAATCTGATGGGGCGGCCTAACCAACAGAAGAATGCAGTTCTTCATAAGTATGGCGACGCCCGCTGGACGGGCTTCTTGCCAGGCGCGGCTGGCGCAAACGATTGCCGTCCAGAATAAAACTTCAAACAAACGTTCTCGCCGTCGCTTTAATAAGGGCGCAAAGCGGTAATTAGAATATCTGTTTTAATTTGAGGTGAATTGTCGAGGCAAACGTTTTAATGCAATCCGAAGTTATTCTGATTGCATTGTTTTGCGAATTCGTGGCAAGGAGAGGCAAAAAGCGGCAAAGCGGCGAGGCCGCGCTTTTCAGTCGGTGTTTGACGTGCGTCGGTCGATCGATGCGCGTGCAATTGCATCCGCAGTGACGGCGCGCTTTACTGCAAGCGCGCGGACCAGCTATCAGCGTTTTCCTGCGACAGTCCCGCCGCGAGCGCCGCCTCGCGGATCTGCCGCCACGTCTGCGGATCGACGGGAATGCCGTTGGCCTCGCGCTCGGCACGCGTCGCGCGCTCCGGCTCGCCCGGCGCATAGATGCGCTCCGCTCCGCCGGCGAGCGGCGACGCCTTCACCCACTCGACGAACGCATCCGCCTCGGCCTCGGCGTTGGGCGCATCGAAGGCGGCGGGATCGGCGATCACCGACAGCATGCAGTTGATGATCGCGTTGGTCTTTTGCAGCGTGTCCTCGTGCGTCGTGTAGCCGCCCGACAGCGCGCCGCCGAAGATCTCGCACATAGCCGCAAGCCCGAAGCCCTTGTGTCCGCCCGCCTGTCCGCCAACGGGCATCAGCGCGCCGAACGGCGCCTCCATCATCACTTTCGGCTCGACGGTCGGTTTGCCTTCGTGATCGATCAGCGCGCCGGGCGGCACCTGCTTGCCCTGGTTGTACGCGACGCGCGTCTTGCCGTACGCGACGGCGCTGGTCGCGAAGTCGAGCACGAGCGGCGCCTTGCCCTCGCGCGGAAAGGCCGCGCAAAACGGATTGGTGCCAATGCGGCGGTCCGCGCCGCCGAACGGCGCGACGAGCGGATCGCCCGCCACGTTGACGAAGTGAAACGACGCGAGCCCCGCCTTCGCGCACTGCTCGGCCCAATGCCCGATCCGGCCGATGTGATGCGCGTTGCGCAGCGCGACGGCACACACGCCGAGCTTTTTCGCGCGCTCGATGCCGAGTTCCATCGCCTCGTGTGCGACGACCTGGCCGAAGCCCTTGCCGCCATCGACGGTCAGCACCGCGCCGACGTCCTTCACGACGCTCGCGTGCGCGTTCAACTTCAGCTCGCGATCGCGCAGCGAATCGACATAGCGCGGAATCATGCCGACGCCATGCGAATCGTGTCCCGTGAGATTGGCTGCAACGAGATGATCGGCGACGAGCTGGGCTTCACGCGGCGAACTGCCTGCCTGCTCCCATATCGCGCGCACGTAGGCGTGCAGTTGATCGACGGGAATACGGGGAGCGCGCGTGTCGTTCATTCGATGATCGGTTCGTCAAGGAAAACGGATGGACAGTGAGAGAAGCCGGCCGGCTTCTCTCACGGGGGAAAACGCTTCAGCGTCGAACGTTCGGGACAGACATCAAGGCGCGGCGGCAATCACCTCGGCGACAGCCGCCGTCAGCTTCTTGCCGTACGGCACATGCAGGAACTCGTTCGGACCGTGCGCGTTCGACTTCGGCCCGAGCACGCCGCACACCATGAACTGCGAGGTCGGGAAGCCCGCCTTCAGCACGTTCATCAGCGGGATCGTACCGCCCTGCCCAATGAACGCGACGTCCGCGCCAAAGTGCTGGCGCGAGGCGTCGTTCAGCGCAGTGCCGAGCCACGGCGCGAGTTCCGGCGCGTTCCAGCCCGTCGCGGCGCCCGCGTCCGGCTTGAACGTGACCTTCGCGTTGTACGGCGGATCGAACTCCAGCAGCGACTTCATCTGCTGCACGGCATTTTCCGCATCGACGAGCGGCGGCAGACGCAGCGACAGCTTGAACGCCGTGCGCGGACGCAGCACGTTGCCCGCATCCGCGAGCGACGGCAGGCCCGACGCGCCCGTCACCGACAGCGACGGACGCCAGGTGGAATTGAGCAGCGCTTCTTTCGGGTCGGTGGTGGTCGGGAGCACCGGGCCGCCGTCCTGGCCGCAGGCCCACGGCAGTTTTTTCCACACATCGTCACCGAGAATCTTCGCGGTCGCTTCGGCTTCATCGAGACGGTCGAGCGGAACCGGGCAATGGAAGCCCTTCGGCAGCAGCGTGCCATCCGCAGCGTCTTCGAGACGCTCGAACATTTGCCGCATGATGCGGAAGCTCGACGGCGCGATGCCGCCGTAGCCGCCCGAGTGAATGCCCTCGTCGAGCACCTGCACTTCGAGGTCGCCGGATACGAGGCCGCGCAGCGACGTGGTGAGCCACAGCTGGTCGTAGTTGCCCGCACCCGAGTCCAGGCACACGACGAGCCCGACCTTGCCGAGCCGCTCGCGCAACGCGTCGACGTATGGCAGCAGATCGTAGCTGCCCGACTCTTCGCAGGTTTCGATCAGGCCGACGCAGCGCGGCCGCTCGATGCCTTGCGCGTCGAGCGCCGCGAGCGCGGTGAGGCTGGCGTAGATCGCATAGCCGTCGTCGGCGCCGCCGCGGCCGTAGAGCTTGCCGTCTTCGAGCTTCGGCGTCCACGGGCCGAGATCGTTGCGCCAGCCGTCGAATTCCGGCTGCTTGTCGAGGTGACCGTACAGCACGATGGTGTCCGTGCTGCCCGAGCGCGTCGCGGGCGATTCGAAGAAGATCACGGGCGTGCGGCCCGGCAGGCGCACGATTTCCAGCTTCAGTCCGCGCACCGGCTGCTGCTCCGCCCACTTCGCGGCCTCCGTGGTCACGCGCTCGATAAAGCCGTGCTTTTCCCAATCGGCATCGAAAGCCGGGCTCTTCGCGGGCACGGCGATGTAATCGGTCAGCGCCGGCACGATCTCATCGTTCCATTTGCGATCGACGAATTCGCGCAGTGTGTCGTGATTTAGCTTTTGAGCTTGTTGAGTGTCGTCGGAGATCATGATGGCCATATCCGGTGCAGTCGAAACGCACATGATAGACCTTACGGCGCGGCTTGCCGAATTCGTGTGAACCTCATGTGAACCTCATGTGAACAACAAGGGCGCCTGCCTTGCAAACACCCTTCAAACGGCAAGCGGACGATGCCCGATCGCGCGACAATGGACGGATAGATTCCGCGCCTGGGGAGGTTCGATGAACGAGATGATGATACAAGGCGTCGCGACCGTCGCCGCGCTGGGGCTGTACTTTTTGCCGTCGATCATCGCCGATCGCCGCAAGCGCTATGACATGCTGACCATTGCACTATTCAATGCGTGCATGGGCTGGACGGTGTTCGGCTGGCTGGTCGCGCTGTACTGGGCGTGGCAGCCGAATCCGCCCGTCAATCTGGAAGGTGAAGTGGTGCGCTCGCGCCGCACCCTCAGCATGCGAACCTTCACGAAGGGACTCGGCGAGCGCGTGCGGTGGCGCGAATCGCGCGACCGTTCGACCAAATAGCGCGCCGCCTGCCGCTCAACGACCAGGACCACATGATGCAGATCACTCCGTTCCAGATTTCGATTCCCGACTTCGAGCTTGCCGCGCTCAAGACGCGCCTCGCGCAAACACGCTGGCCCGACACGTTCGATAGCGCGCCGTGGTCGCTCGGCACCGACATGAACTATTTGCGCGATCTCGTCGACTACTGGGCGGGCGAGTACGACTGGCGCGCGACGGAAGCGCGGCTCAATCAGGAGCCGCAATTCGTCGCGCAGGTCGGCGATCTTGCCGTGCATTTCGTGCATCGGCGCGGCACGGGTCCGAAGCCCTACCCGCTCGTCATCACGCACGGTTGGCCCGGCTCGTTCATCGAGTTCGCCGAACTGGTGCCGCAGCTGTGCGACCCGGCGTCGTTCGGCGCGGACCCCGCCGATGCATTCGATGTCGTCGTCCCGTCGATGCCCGGCTATGGCTTTTCGGAGCGGCCTTCGAAGCCGGGCATGTCGGTGTTCGCGATCGCTGGCCTGTGGGTCGAGCTGATGCGCGGCCTCGGCTACGCGCGCTTCGGCGCGCAGGGCGGCGACCTGGGCGCGGCGGTGTCGATCGCGTTGGCGGCCAACCATGCGCAGCATGTCGACGGCATTCATCTCAACTTCCTGCCGAGCTCATATGCGCCGGGCGTCGCGCCCGACGATCCGTCCATCACGCAGGAAGAGCGGGATTTTCTTGCGTCGAAGGCGATGTTCGCCGATGCCGAAGGCGCCTACGCGCACATGCACGCGACGAAGCCGAACACGGCAGCGTTCGCCTTGAACGATTCGCCTGCGGGGCTCGCCGCGTGGGTCGTCGAGAAATTCCGCGCGTGGAGCGATTGCGACGGCGACATCGAGCGTGTGTTTTCGAAGGACCAGTTGCTGACCGATCTGTCGTTGTACTGGCATACGCAGACGATCGGCTCGTCGATGCGGCTCTACGCGGAAACGCGCGCGCGGCCATTGCGCTTCGAGCCGGGCCAGCGCGTCACGCCGCCGCTCGGCTTTGCGCGTTTTCCGAAGGAGATCAGCCAGCCGCCGCGCTCGTGGATCGAACGTGTCTTCAACGTCACGCAGTTCGCCGACATGCCGCGCGGCGGGCACTTCGCGGCGATGGAACAACCTGCGCTGCTTGCCGAAGAGATACGGCGCTTCTTCCGGCCGCTGCGCGGCTGAGCGTCCAACGGCGCGACGTTATCGACGCGACTGCGCAAGCGTATCGAAGCGCTCGCGCGCGGCATCGAGCGCGCCGCCATGCGTTTCGGCCCAGCGGTCGAGCGTGACGAGCGCGTCGCTCAACGACAGCCCGAGCGCGCTCAACCGATATTCAACATGCAAGGGTTTCGTGCCGCACACGTCGCGGATCACGAGCCCATTGCGCTCCAGCTCGCGCAGCGTCTGCGACAGCACCTTCTGCGAAATACCGCCAATCTTGCGCAGCAGCGCGTTATTGCGCATCGGCCCGTCCTGCAGCGCGGGCAGGATCAGCAGCGTCCATTTACTCGCGATCAGTTCAAGCGCGAGCCGCGACGAACAGGCCTCGTCGAACACGTTGCCTGGGTGCTGCGCCTCGTTCGCGGCGTCGACGGAAGGGTCCGGCGCGGGCATTGCCATGGTTACCAGAAGGTGCGTAATGGTCAGCGGATCACTATACCTCTACGCTGCGTCCAGTCTTTAAATGGAGGTAGTGATGGCGTGGTTAATCCTGCTCGCGGCAAGCGTCGTTGAAATCCTGATGGGCCTCGCGCTCAAGTATGCGAACGGCTGGACGCGTTTCTGGCCGAGCGTCGGCGGCGTGGCGGCCGCGCTTGCGAGCGTCTTCCTGCTGACGCTCGCGATGAAGCATCTGCCCGCAGGCACCGCGTATGTCGTGTGGACGGGCATCGGATCGATGGGCATCACGCTGCTCGGCATCGTGCTGTTCGGCGATCCCGTGTCGGCGCCGCGCATCGCGTGCATGGTGATGATCGTTGCCGCGGCGGCGGCGCTCAAGTGTATCGACGGGTAGTGCCGTTTCTGTATCTGGCGTGCGCCGGCAGCGCGCGGAACAATCGACCAGTTCGCGCGACTGGCGCTCAATCGAGGTGGATCACCACCGGGGAACGCGAACCGGGATGCAGATTCCGTCACGCCGCGCGCCTGGGCCTTGCCTTGATCCTTCGACCGGTCTTCCTTCAACGGAGCTCACGCAATGCCTCAAACCTCGCATCTCGTTGCATTTGCTTTTGTCGCGCTTGGGATGGCGCTCACGCCCGGGCCCAATATGATCTATCTGATCTCGCGGTCGATCTGCCAGGGCCGCGTGGCCGGACTGATTTCGCTTGGCGGCGTGGCGCTTGGTTTCGTGGTTTATATGTTCTGCGCCGCGTTCGGCATTACGGCACTGCTGCTTGCCGTGCCGTTCGCGTATGACACGCTGCGGTTTGGTGGCGCGCTCTATCTGCTGTATCTCGCGTGGCAGGCCGTGAAGCCGGGTGGACGCTCGCCGTTCCAGGTGCGCGATTTGCCCGTCGATAGTCCGCGCAAGCTGTTCACGATGGGCTTCATTACGAATCTGCTGAATCCGAAGATTGCTGTGCTTTATCTTTCGCTGCTGCCGCAGTTTATTGATCCGCAGCATGGCAGTGTGCTTGGGCAATCGCTGATGTTTGGCGTGATACAGATCGTGTTGAGCATTTCCGTCAATTCGACGGTCGCTATGACGGCGGGGTCGATTGCTGTGTTTCTCGCGAGGAAGCCGACTTGGCTCGTCGTGCAGCGGTGGATGATGGGAACGGTGCTCGCGGGTCTCGCTGTCAGGATGGCCACGGAAGCGCGGCGCTAGTTTTGGTGCTTTGTCTGCGACGGTTGGGGGTGTTTTGGCCTTTGCGCCGGCATCCGCGTTTTGTCTTCGTGCTTCAGGTGTTGCCCCTGTGCGGGCGGCATCTATTTTGTCTGCGGCGGCTGGGTGGTTTGCTTGGGTTTGCGCTGGCATCCGCGCTATGCCTTCGTGTTCAAGCGTCGCCCCTGTGCGGGGCGGCAGCGGCTTTGTCTGCGACGGCTGGCTGGCCTGCTTGGGTTTGCGCTGGCATCCGCGCTATGTCTTCGTGCTTCAAGCGTCGCCCCTGTGCGGGGCGGCACCTACTTTTCTTTGCCGCCGCAAAGAAAAGTAGGCAAAAGAAAGCGGCTAACA
>NZ_JAWRXV010000493.1:0-308 GCF_046534875.1 Paraburkholderia sp. SIMBA_054
CGATGCCCGACTGCATGCGCAGTCTCGCTGAGTCCGGCCTGCAGGAAGCGGTCGTGGAAGCGTCGCGCACGAAGCCGCTGATGGGCGTGTGCGTGGGCGAGCAGATGCTGTTCGACTGGAGCGCCGAGGGCGGCACGCCTGGCCTCGGGCTGCTGCCGGGCAAGGTGCTGCGCTTCGACCTGGAAGGCCAGGTGCAGGACGACGGCTCGCGCTTCAAGGTCCCGCAGATGGGCTGGAACCGCGTGCGCCAGGCGCAGCCGCATCCGCTGTGGGACGGCGTGGCCGACAATGCGTTCTTCTACTTCGTG
>NZ_JAWRXV010000494.1:0-308 GCF_046534875.1 Paraburkholderia sp. SIMBA_054
ATCGTGGAAGCTGAAACCTATCTGGAATTCGACGGGCGCATCGCGCGCGAAGACTGGGTCGGGCAGGCCAAACAACTTGCCGCCGGTCAGGCGACAGAGTTCTCCGAGCGCGTTGAACAGGGTGATGTTCCGACGAGCCATAAGACTGCTCCCGTAAAGGCTGCCAAAAGCGGTGGTGCGAAACGCGCTAAGGCGCCGACAAAAGCACCGACTAAAACCGCGGCCAAGCCCAAGAAGGGAGGCGAATGATGCAGGCTGAAACCATGCAGAAAAAGCAACCGCTTCTGGCCGTCGAGAAGGTCGAGACC
>NZ_JAWRXV010000495.1:0-307 GCF_046534875.1 Paraburkholderia sp. SIMBA_054
GCAAGCTCGCCGAAGATCTATCGTGCTCGAAGCGCTACAACGTGATCCATCTCATCTACCGGCAGAAGGAGTACGAAGGGCACTACAAGGACTTCCAGTTCGGCTTGTCGACCATGCGCGAGCATTGGCAAAGCGGGCTGGACGACATCCGTCATTCGCTTTCGCAACCGGACTGGCTTGCCATGCCGGATAACGACGCGGGTTTCGTCACGCACGACATTCATCGCGACGGGCGCTGACAGGCGAGTCGGCAAGTTCTGAGCCGCAAACAGAAACGGCGCCCTTCATGGGGCGCCGTTTCATATTC
>NZ_JAWRXV010000496.1:0-307 GCF_046534875.1 Paraburkholderia sp. SIMBA_054
CCGAGGCCGTCGATGTTGACGTCGTGCTTGAAGGGCAGGGCACCGAGCACCTCGATGCCGAGGTTGTCGGCGACGAAGTACTCGCCGGTGATGGTCGGCTTTGTGTCGCTGTCCACGTCCAGCGCGAGCGTGCCGCCGACCAGCCTGCCGTTGTCGGATTTCGGGTTGACCTGGTGGACGCCGACGCCCAGGGTCCAGTCGCCCTTGGACTGGGCCAGTGCCGGGACGGAGGTGGCGGCCGCGACGGCGGCCAGGGCACAGCCGAGGAACAGATTGTTGCGCATTGTCTTTCCGGGGTGGTTGGGGT
>NZ_JAWRXV010000497.1:0-306 GCF_046534875.1 Paraburkholderia sp. SIMBA_054
TTTTTTGGCGCATGGTTTGCCGGACGTCCCAATAAACGCTTCTCCACGTTAATGTGGCAGTCGGTTATCTGCTGCCTGCTGGCTGGCTTGCTGATGTGGATCCCCGACTGGTTTGGCGTGATGAATGTCTGGACGCTGCTCGTTCCCGCCGCGCTGTTCTTTTTCGGTGCCGGGATGCTGTTTCCGCTGGCGACCAGCGGCGCGATGGAGCCGTTCCCCTTCCTGGCGGGCACGGCTGGCGCGCTGGTCGGCGGTCTGCAAAACATTGGTTCCGGCGTGCTGGCGTCGCTCTCTGCGATGTTGCCG
>NZ_JAWRXV010000498.1:0-306 GCF_046534875.1 Paraburkholderia sp. SIMBA_054
CAAGGCGAAGATGCACTCACTGGACGGCGTAAATAACCGCGCTATTCTCTTCGTAACGAGGAGGCGTGCATGTGCAATCTGTACAATATCACCACGACACATGAGGCCATGCGCCGTCTGTTCAAGAAATTCTCGGACCTGACGAACCGCGTCGATCCGCAGATGGATATCTTTCCTGACTATCCGGCCCCTGTTCTGCGAAACATCGATGGTGACGATCCAGAGCTTGCGATGCTCCGGTGGGGCATGCCTACACCGCCGATGTATGTGAAGGGCGAAGCGGATCCCAAGACCAAACGAAAGCCG
>NZ_JAWRXV010000073.1:0-50364 GCF_046534875.1 Paraburkholderia sp. SIMBA_054
GTTCGGGTGAGGCGACAACTAGCCTGACATGGAGGGCGGCAAAGAAAAGTAGGTGCCGCCCCGCACAGGGGCGACGCCTGAAACACGAAGGCATAGCGCGGATGCCAGCGAAAAGCACAAGCAAACCAAACCACCCGCGCCGCGAACGCTCACCCCCGGATGCCAGCAAAGGCCCAAGCAAACCACCCCAGCGTCGCAGACAAAACCAAAAACCCAAAACCAAACCCAAACCCCATGGCCCCTGCGGCCACCCCCGCCCATGATAAAATCTCGGTCTGCCCACCGAACGGGCGGCACACCCACCACCGGCATTGCGATGGCCGATTCCGTCGATCTTTCGACGCTGGCACAGCGTCATCCCCGACACGCCGCCGCTCAGGCGCGGAAGCCACAGCATTCCAGGGTGCGACCAGACTGACATCGGGGCGCGAGCGCACATCCGCCACGCCCGACAAACGCAACGACAATTGCACAATGCGTGCGCCCCGCTGGCGCGCGCGACGGAGAAAGGTATGGCGGGTCATTCGAAATGGGCCAACATCAAGCATAAGAAAGCAGCAGCCGATGCCAAGAAGGGCAAGGTCTGGACGCGGCTCATCAAGGAAATCCAGGTCGCGGCCCGCATGGGCGGCGGCGATATCGACTCGAACCCGCGCCTGCGGCTCGCCGTCGACAAGGCGTATGACGCCAACATGCCGAAGGACAATATCAACCGCGCGATCCAGCGTGGCGTCGGCGGCGTCGATGGCGCGAGCTATGAAGAAATCCGCTACGAAGGCTACGGCATCGGCGGCGCAGCCATCATCGTCGACACGATGACGGACAACCGCACCCGCACCGTCGCGGAAGTGCGCCACGCGTTCTCGAAGTTCGGCGGCAACATGGGCACGGACGGCTCGGTGTCGTTCATGTTCGATCACGTCGGCCAGTTCCTGTTCGCGCCCGGCACGCCGGAAGACAAGCTGATGGAAGCCGCCCTCGAAGCGGGCGCCGACGACGTCGTCACGAACGATGACGGCAGCATCGAAGTGGTCTGCCCGCCGAACGACTTCCCGAAGGTCAAGTCCGCGCTCGAAGCAGCCGGCTTCAAGGCCGAAGTCGCGGAAGTGACAATGAAGCCGCAAACGGAAGTCGAATTCACCGGTGACGACGCCGTCAAGATGCAAAAGCTGCTCGACGCGCTGGAAAATCTGGACGACGTGCAAGAGGTCTACACGAACGCGGCCATCGCCGACGAGTGAGGCGGCAAGTGAGCGCGCCGCCCCGATCAGGGTTCCCGTCCCGGTTCCCTTCAATGACGGGGCAGTCGCTGCGCTCCTTCCTGCGCTCGTCGCGCGAGCGTTCGTGCATTAACACGGGCGCGTCGTTCGCTGCGTATTTCTCTGCTTTTACCGCCACATGGCCCGGCTTTGTGGCCTGTCTCACAGGCAACGCGTTTGCGTTGTGCGAAGGTAGATATCCACGGCTCGCGCCGCTGCGCGGGCCGTTCACGGTTTTTAGCATTCGGGGAATCACATGAAGTTACTCGTCGTCGGTTCCGGCGGTCGCGAGCATGCGCTCGCATGGAAGCTCGCGCAGTCGCCACGCGTGCAGCTCGTCTATGTCGCGCCTGGCAACGGCGGCACCGCGCAGGACGACCGTCTGCTCAACATCGGCATCACCGATCCGAACGCGCTCGCCGACTTCGTCGAGAAAGAGCAGATCGCGTTCACGCTGGTCGGCCCGGAGCAGCCGCTCGCGGCGGGGATCGTCAACATCTTCCGCGCGCGCGGTCTGAAAATCTTCGGCCCGACGAAGGAAGCGGCGCAGCTCGAAAGCTCGAAGGACTTCGCGAAGGCGTTCATGAAGCGCCACGCGATCCCGACAGCGGAATACGAGACCTTCTCGGACGTGGCTGCCGCGCACGCCTACATCGACGCCAAGGGCGCGCCCATCGTCATCAAGGCCGACGGCCTCGCGGCCGGCAAGGGCGTGGTCGTCGCGCAGACGCTCGACGAAGCGCACCACGCCGTCGACATGATGCTGTCGGACAACAAGCTCGGCGATGCGGGCGCACGCGTCGTGATCGAAGAGTTCCTTTCCGGCGAGGAAGCGAGCTTCATCGTGATGGTGGACGGCATTAACGTGCTGGCGCTGGCGTCGAGCCAGGACCACAAACGCCTGCTGGACGGCGATCAGGGCCCGAACACGGGCGGCATGGGTGCCTATTCGCCCGCGCCCATCGTCACGCCGCAGCTGCATGCCCGCGTGATGCGCGAAATCATCCTGCCGACCGTGCGCGGTATGGAGAAGGAAGGCATCCGCTTCACCGGCTTCCTGTACGCCGGTCTGATGATCGACGCACAAGGCAACCCGAAAACGCTCGAATTCAACTGCCGGATGGGCGACCCGGAAACGCAGCCGATCATGGCGCGCCTGAAGGGCGACTTCTCGAAGGTCGTCGAGCAGGCGATCGCGGGCACGCTGGATACGGTGGAACTGGAATGGGACCGCCGCACGGCGCTGGGCGTCGTGCTGGCCGCGCACAACTATCCGGAAACGCCGCGCAAGGGCGACTTCATCAGCGGCATTCCCGTCGAGACGGCGGACGCGGTGACGTTCCATGCGGGCACGGCGCTGGCGGACGGCAAGCTGACGACGACGGGCGGCCGTGTGCTGTGCGTCGTCGGACTGGCCGACTCGGTGCGCAGCGCCCAGTCGGTCGCGTATGAGGCGATCAACCATATTTCGTTCGACGGCATGCAGTATCGCCGCGACATCGGTTATCGCGCGGCCAACCGCAAGCACGGCCAGGGCTGACGCTTTCCGCGCGAAAGCGCTTTCCGGCGCGGCGTTCGGGCACTCGTCCCGAACACATGACATGGCCCTCCGGGGCCAGTTGACCACGCCGGCGCTACACTTGGGTATGCCGGCAGAGGTTCGCGGCTGCAGGCAGCGAAGCGCGCCCGGCCGCTGGCGGGCGGCGGCAACCGTCAGGACGCAAGCCGCCAACGTCCCCGCTGCGATCGCATCGCGCCCAACCTGTCCGATTAAGACCCGACCGCGCCAGCGTTCTGAACCTGCCGCGCCCCACACACCATGACTGATTCGATTCACGACGCCCACGATACCCAGACCGTCCGCAGCTGGATGCAAGGCCTGCAGGCGCGGATCGCCGACGCGCTTGGCGCATTCGACGGCACGCCGCTCGCGACCGATAGCTGGCAGCGCGCGCCCGGCGAAAAGCTGCGCGGCGGCGGCTGCACGCGCATTCTGGAAGACGGCCAGTTCTTCGAGCGCGCGGGCATCGGCTTCTCGGATGTGCAAGGCGACGCGCTGCCCGGCTCGGCCAGCGCGCTGCGCCCGCAACTGGCGGGGCGCGGATTCGAGGCGATGGGCGTGTCGCTGGTGCTGCACCCGCGCAACCCGTACTGCCCGACCGTCCACATGAACGTGCGGCTGCTCGTCGCGACGAAAGCAGGCGAAGCGCCCGTGTTCTGGTTCGGCGGCGGCATGGATCTGACGCCCTACTACGGCTTTGAAGAGGACGCGCAGCATTTTCACCGCGTCTGCCGCGACGCGCTGCAACCGTACGGCGACGATCTGTACCCGCGCTTCAAGCGCTGGTGCGACGACTATTTTTTCCTGAAGCACCGCAACGAGCCGCGCGGCATCGGCGGGATTTTCTTCGACGACTACGCGGAGCCCGGCTTCGAGCAGTCGTTCGCGATGGTCAGGAGCGTCGGCGATGCGTTTCTGGACGCCTATCTGCCCATCATCGAAAAACGCCGCGACATGCCGTATGGCGACGCCCAGCGCGACTTCCAGGCCTACCGGCGCGGCCGGTACGTCGAGTTCAACCTCGTCTTCGACCGTGGCACACTGTTCGGGCTGCAAAGCGGCGGCCGCACGGAATCGATCCTGATGTCGATGCCGCCTGTCGTAAACTGGCGCTACAACTGGCAGCCCGAGCCGGGCACGCCGGAAGCGCGCCTGACCAGCGACTTTCTCGTGCCGCGCGAGTGGGTCTGACGCGCCCCGTCGCGCGCTACCCGCTTCTACTGAAAGGCAAAGGAACCGCAACTGAATCCGACCGCTCAATCCGTCGCACCTCAACGGGCATTGCGCCGACGTATCGGCATACTCGGCGGCACGTTCGACCCGATCCACGACGGCCACCTCGCGCTCGCGCGACGTTTCGCCGATGCGCTCGATCTGACCGAACTCGTGCTGATGCCGGCGGGCCAGCCGTGGCAGAAGGCGGACGTATCGGCGGCCGAAGACCGGCTCGCGATGACGCGCGCGGCCGCCGCGTCGCTGACCCTGCGGGGTGTGACCGTCAGCGTCGCCACGGATGAAATCGAGCACGATGGCCCTACTTATACGGTCGAAACGCTGCGGCGCTGGCGCGAGCGCGAAGGCGCGGACGCGTCGATCTCGCTTCTGATCGGCGCCGACCAGCTCGTGCGGCTCGACACGTGGCGCGACTGGCAGCGCCTGTTCGACTATGCACATATCGCCGCCGCGACACGCCCGGGCTTCGACGTAACGGCCGTGCCGGCCCCCGTCGCGGCAGCGATCGCGCAGCGCGCGGCGAAAGCCGGCACGCTGCAGGCAACACCCGCCGGGCATTTGCTGATCGACACGTCGCTTGCGTTCGACGTGTCGGCCACCGACATCCGCGCGCACCTGCGCGCGTGGTTCGAAAACGATGCGGACGCCTCTGCAAGCGGCGCTGCCGGCCACGGCCAGTCCGCACCAAATCATGTCCCCACTGCTGTGTGGGACTATATTGTTCAACATCACCTGTACCAACATCGGTAACCATGGATATACGCAAGCTGCAACGCGCGATCGTCGACGCACTCGAAGACGTGAAAGCGCAAGACATCAAGGTGTTCAACACCAGCCACCTCACTGAACTGTTCGACCGCGTGATCGTCGCGAGCGGCACGTCGAACCGCCAGACCAAAGCGCTCGCGTCGAGCGTGCGCGAAAAGGTCAAGGAAGCGGGCGGCGACATCATCAGCACCGAGGGCGAAGACATCGGCGAATGGGTGCTGGTTGACTGCGGCGACGCCGTCGTACACATCCTTCAGCCGGCCCTGCGCCAGTACTACAACCTCGAAGAGATCTGGGGCGACAAGCCGGTGCGCGTGAAGCTGTCGACGCCGAACCCGTTCGGCGGCGCCCGTCCGTCCGAGCCGCTCGACGACGAGGACGAAGACGAAGAAGCACCCGTCGCGCGTCCCGCACGCAAGGCACCTGCCCGCCGCCGCTCGTGAGCGTGCCGCTGTCCACGACAGGGTTTGCGCCTGCCGCTACGGGCGGCGCTGACCGGGCGCGAGGCTGACGATGAAACTGCATATCGTCGCGGTTGGCCACAAGATGCCGGACTGGATCGCCACGGGCTTCGACGAGTACGCGAAGCGCATGCCGCCCGAGCTGCGCATCGAACTGCGCGAGCTCAAGCCCGAGCAGCGTTCGTCGGGCCGCTCCGCCGAAAGCGTAATGGCCGCCGAGCGCCAGAAAATCGAAGCCGCGTTGCCTAAGAACGCGCGCATCGTCGCGCTCGATGAACGCGGCAAGGACTGGACCACGATGCAGCTCGCCAACGCCCTGCCCTCGTGGCAACAGGACGGGCGCGACGTTGCGTTTCTGATCGGCGGTGCGGACGGGCTCGACCCCGAGCTGAAGGCGCGCGCGGACATGCTGCTGCGCCTGTCGAGCCTCACGCTGCCGCACGCGATGGTCCGTGTGCTGCTTGCCGAGCAACTGTATCGCGCGTGGACCATCACGCAGAATCATCCGTATCATCGGGCCTGAACTCCGGGTCTGAACACGCCTTCATCTTCCGGCCGTCTCTCACCGTGCACAACCTGGCCGAATGGCCAGGTTGTGCCGTCGACACCATCTGTTACGCTCAACGCTTTCGTCGGCTTGCGCCTTTGCCGAGCTGCGTCTCCCGTTTTTTTGAAGCCGATCCATGTCCAATCAGTCCGCTGTCTTTCCGTTCGTCTATCTCGCGTCGCAAAGCCCGCGCCGCCAGGAGTTGCTCACGCAACTGGGCGTGCGCTTCGAGCTGCTGCTGCCGCGCCCCGATGAAGACGCGGAAGCGCTCGAAGCCGAGTTACCCGGCGAGCGAGCGCACGGCTACGTGATGCGTGTGTGCATCGCGAAGGCGCGTGCGGCGCGCGCGCGGCTCGTCGCGGGCGGCCACGCGAACGCGCCCATTCTGGTTGCCGACACAACCGTCACGATCGACGATGCGATTCTCGGCAAGCCGATCGATGCCGACGATGCCGTCGCCATGCTCATGCGGCTCGCGGGCCGCGATCATGAAGTGCTGACGTCCGTGGCCGTCGTCGATGCACATGGCGAACTGCTCGCGCCCGCGCTATCGGTATCGCGAGTGCGCTTTGCTGCAGTGCAAAGCGATGCGCTGGGCCGCTACGCAGCAAGCGGCGAGCCGCTCGGCAAGGCGGGCGCGTATGGGATTCAGGGGCGCGCGGCGGAGTTTATCGAGCATATCGACGGGTCCTATTCAGGTATCATGGGTTTGCCATTGTTTGAAACCGCTGCCCTTCTACGTGCGGCGCGCATCGACTTCTAAAACAACACCATGAACGAAGAAATCCTGATTAACGTAACGCCGCAGGAGACGCGCGTTGCGTTGGTCCAGCAGGGCGCAGTGCAGGAGCTTCACGTCGAACGCACGCTGTCGCGCGGGCGCGTCGGCAATGTCTATCTCGGCAAGGTGGTGCGCGTGCTGCCGGGCATGCAGTCCGCGTTTATCGATATCGGTCTGGAGCGCGCTGCGTTTCTGCACGTCGCCGATATCTGGCATCCGCGACTCGCGGGCGAACCGCAGCAGCAGGTGCCGCATCAACCCATCGAGAAGATCGTCTTCGAAGGACAATCGCTGATGGTCCAGGTAGTCAAGGACCCGATCGGCACGAAAGGCGCACGGCTATCCACGCAGGTGAGCATCGCCGGGCGCACGCTCGTCTATCTGCCGCAGGAACCGCATATCGGCATTTCGCAAAAGATCGAAAGCGAAGCCGAGCGCGAGGCCGTGCGTGCGCGGCTGACATCGGTGTTGCCCGTCGACGAGAAAGGCGGCTACATCGTGCGCACCATCGCCGAAGACGCGACGAGCGAAGAACTGGCCGGTGACGTCGCGTATCTGCGCAAGACATGGGCGACCATACTTTCGCAGGGGCAGCGCATGCCGCCCACGAGCCTGCTCTATCAGGACTTGAATCTCGCGCAGCGCGTGCTGCGCGACTTCGTCAATGACGAGACCACGCGCATTCAGGTTGATTCGCGCGAGACGTATCAGATGCTCGCGGAATTCGCGGCCGAGTTCACGCCCGCTGTGTCGTCGAAGCTGCATCACTACACGGGTGAGCGTCCCCTCTTCGATCTGTACAACATCGAGACGGAAATCCAGCGCGCGCTGTCAAGGCGTGTCGATCTGAAGTCGGGCGGCTATCTGGTGATCGACCAGACTGAAGCGATGACGACCATCGATGTGAACACGGGCGGCTACGTCGGCGCGCGCAATTTCGACGACACGATCTTCAAGACCAATCTCGAAGCGGCGCATACGATCGCGCGTCAGTTGCGGCTGCGCAATCTCGGCGGCGTGATCATCATCGACTTCATCGATATGGAGAACGTCGAGCATCGCGATCAGGTGCTCAACGAACTGAAGAAGGCACTGTCGCGCGACCGCACGCGCGTGACGGTCAACGGGTTCTCGCAACTCGGGCTAGTCGAGATGACGAGAAAGCGCACGCGTGAGTCGCTTGCGCATGTGTTGTGCGAGCCGTGCCCTATTTGCCAGGGCAAGGGGCAGGTGAAGACGGCGCGTACCGTGTGCTATGACGTGCTGCGGGAAATTCTGCGTGAGTCGCGCCAGTTCAATCCGCGTGAGTTTCGCGTGGTCGCATCGCAGCAGGTGATCGATCTGTTTCTCGAAGAAGAATCGCAACATCTGGCCATGCTGATGGATTTCATCGGCAAGCCGGTTTCGTTGCAGGTTGAGTCGAATCTGAGTCAGGAGCAGTACGATATTGTGCTGATGTAATTCGCCACCCTCTCCCGCACACGTCTGATGGCACGCCGTTTGCTGTTAGAGCACCACACCGCACGCGGGAGGCGACATGCGCTCCGAACAATACGAATACAACGACGATCAGACAGCTCTACCTAACCCTTGCTACGACGGGCTTTACCGCCCGGCGTCACCCGAGGAAAGAGCGCTACCGAAGCGCTCGGCGGCGGGCCTGCTGACCTTCAGCATCGCATGGCTTTTCGGCCTCGAAGCGCTGCTTTCCGACGACGAAAACTGACTCACCAAGGCAACCCGCATCGCGAGGCCATACGAAATTTCAATGACTTTCGTGTAGAGGTTACAGAGATTGATCGGGCGCGGTGTCCCGAAGGTGTGTGGGGCCTGACGAAACCGCCGCCCGCCCTGTTCCGGCAAATCAACTAGACTTTCGATATGCAGTTGCAATAGACGGAGGCAGCCATGGCTGAATCAATGGTTGGCATCGTGGTCGGCATCGTCGTGCTGGCGGTCATCGCGACGCTGCTGTCGCATCAGTTGCGGCGCGAGCATCACGTGCATCACATCCGCGACGGAACGTCGGGCCGCTACGACGGGCATCGCTGGTGGGAACGCCTGCGCCACCGGCACTGAACCCCTTTCCCCGCCACATTAAATAGCGCCGCGCGCCGCGGCGCACGACACACGGCAAGCGTGGACGTCGCCCATCATCGTCAGGCCGCCGACGCCCCGCCGCCCGCACGGAGGCAACCATGCCCGACGAGGCCGCAACCCTGAACTGGCAAAAAGTCGACTATGAAGGCTTCGAGATTCACGTCGCGCCGTCACTGAAAGACGGCAGCGAACGCTACACGTATGTCGGCTACGTGTGCCATCCCGGCGCCGACCCGAAATCGCCCGGTCACACGGTGACGTTTCACGCGGACGGCGAAGAGTCGTTCAAGACACTCGACGATGCGACCTATGAAGCCGTGCACGTCGGCAAGAGCATCGTCGAAGGCACGCATCCGGATCTGTCGGTGCTGTCGCTGGTGACGAGCGGCGTCTGAGCCAGGTCGAACTCGTCTTACTGTCCTAGAGGCGCTCCTACGCCTGCGAAGGCGCGCCTCTACGGCAACTCAAGAAAATGCCGATGAGGAAGATAAACAGATTGCCTTCGGTAAAGTTGAGCAACAGCGAGTTCGCAAAGCATCCGATCGTAAAAGCGAACAGATAAGCGAACACGATCGTGCGCGCAGGCTCGCTCAATTCGATCGCTGTCCGACCGATCTGCACGAGCAGGAACACGAATAGCGCAATGCCGACAGCGCCCAGCTGAATGCCCATCAGCAGAAATTCGTTGTGCGGATTGCCCGCCGTGGCCGCGGCGGCGCCCGTGTTGTTGCGCGCGTACGCGTCGAACTCGTCCTGCACGGTACCCACGCCGTGGCCGATGATCGGGCGCTCGGCCAACAATTCGAGGCTGCGCCGGTAGAACACGATCCGCACGCCCATCGACGTGTTCTTGTTCGACGTTTCGTATGCGCTGATTTCGTCGTTCGTCTCCGCGAGCCGCGAACCGTGCGAATGCAGCGCCGCGTACACGAGACCGCCCGCAATGGCCACCAGCACCACGCCGCTCCCCCACCGCACCCACGGATTCACGCCGCGCAGCGACGTAAAGTACGTCACGACGTAAATCAGGATGAAGAGAATCGCGATGATCTGCCCCGTGCGCCCCTGCATCATCAGCAGCACGTTGACGATGGCCAGCAGCGCGACGACATAGAGCGCCATCTTCGCGGCCCGCGCGCGCGCCTGCTTCGCGAAGTTCAGCGCCAGATAGAACAGCAGCGCCATCATGATGCCCGCGGCGATATGGTCCTTGAAGACCCACGCCCTGCGGATCGGATCGGTATTCGAGTGCCACGAGCCAATGGACGTCCAGCCGAAGTAATTCGAGCATGACAACAGCAGCAAAAGCGTCAACGCGCTGAACAGCGCCCACTTCGCAGCCGTCGTCCACGCGGTCGTGCGGCAATCGCGGAACGTCAGGATCAGCAGCGGCAGATAGATCAGCTTGCGGTACTTCATCAGGAAGTCCAGCGCATGCACGCGATCCGCCGTCGTCCACGCAAGGCTCAGCGTCAGCACGGCGACGAGCAGCAGCGCCGCGACGCTCACCCGGTCGGTGAACAGCGAGCGCCAGTTGCGCCACACTTCGGGCGACAGCAGCGCGCACACCGCAAACAGCGTCGCCGCGATATTGACGCCCGCCGTCGACAACGGCACCGCAAACAGCGCGATGAGCGCGAAACTTCGCGCAAGGATCAGGGGATACGAATCTCTTGTAGCGTGTTGCATGTATGCTTCAACTCTCATTGACGAAATGCGCTCGCGTAGCCTCGGACCAAGGGCTCGCTGCGTCGATGGCCCGGTTTTCGTCGGCCGGTGCCTTTTGTTGATCTTTGCTGATCCTGCCTGCTTCTGCCTGCGTCCGTGCCCGGCTACGGGTCACGCCATTGCCATCATCTCATGCCCACCATGCGATTTGGTTTCACGCCTGCGCGCCATGCAAGCGGCGGTAAGGCGCGGAAAGTCATCGCGTGGCGCCGCGCAGATAGAACGCGGTGCGTGCGTCGAGCGCCTCTGGGGAATACAGTTTCTCGACCGTCCTGCGCGCAGCGGCGCCGATCCTGGCTCGCAACGCCGGCTGCGCGATCAGTTCAGAAAGTATCGCCAGCGCTTCGTCCGACGTATCGAACAGATAGCCGTTCTCGCCATGCCGGACGACATCCGCGTAACCGCCGTGCCGGTGACACACGACGGGCAAACCGCACGCCATCGCCTCGAGCACCACGCGGCCGAACGTCTCGACGTGCTCGCCCGTACGGTAGTAGAAGATATCGAGCTCGTGCAGAAAGTCCGGCGCGGCCATTGCGCCTTCGGGCAACAGACGGATCGCGTCGTCTTGCGGCAATGCCCCCGCCAGCGTCGTCGCGCCTTGCAGCAGCAGCTTGCAGCCGCGCTCAGCGAGCGTCCTGTACACGGCGATGTCGTCGGGATGATGTTTGTCGGCCGTATCGCGGCTCAGACGGCCGATTACCGGCCGCGCGCGCGTTTCAGGCGCGCGCGGCGCAAAGCGGCCGATATCGATCGGCGACGGCTGGATCTCGCCCTTCACGCCGAGCAGTCTCGACTGAAACGCGGAAATCAGCACGAACTCGGTCGCGGGCCAGCGCAACAGCGGCGGCGGCGCCGACGTCAGTTCGAGCAGCTTCGGATGAAACGTGTTGAACACGTACACGAGCCGCTCGGGACGGCCCGCGAAATACGGCCACGCACGGTTGCGCCAATGCGCGCCGACGAACACATACGTGCCGCCGCGCGGCACGCTGGCCTTGAGCGGCGCGAGCCGGCGGATCGGATAGGCCGCCGACAGTTCGTCCGACGTCCGCGACGACGTGCTCCAGAGCTGCACGTCGCCCTTGCCGTGCAGCAGCTCGTACAGGCGCAGTGCCTCCTGCTCGCTGCCGCCGTTCGGATTGTGAAAGCCGTTGAAGATGTGAATCATGCCAACTGTCTGAATGGTCGCCGGCTGCGTCGCACGCATCGCAGCGGCGGGCGCGCCCGCGTGCGGCCCAGGGCCGCGCGGGCGTTCTATTGTGGGGTCACGCGGTCGTCACGCCGCATGCTGCTGGAACTGGATGCGATGCAGATGCGCGTACATCCCGTTCTGCGCGAGCAGCTCGCGATGGCTGCCCCGCTCGACGATGCGCCCCGCGTCGAGCACGAGGATGCGGTCCGCGCGCTCGATGGTCGACAGCCGATGCGCGATCACGAGCGTCGTGCGGCCCTTCATCAGCGTTTCGAGCGCGGCCTGCACGTGGCGCTCGGATTCGGAATCGAGCGCCGACGTGGCTTCGTCGAGAATCAGGATGGGCGCGTCCTTGTAGACCGCGCGCGCGATCGCGAGACGCTGACGCTGACCGCCCGACAGCATCATGCCGTTGTCGCCGATCAGCGTCTCGATGCCGTTCGGCATCGCCGCCACCGTGTCCCACAGATTGGCCGCATGCAAGGCCGCCTTCACGCGTTCCGCGTCCGCGGGCTGTCCGTAGGCGACGTTGTTCGCGATCGTGTCGTTAAACAGCACGACGTCCTGGCTCACCATCGCGATCTGGCTGCGCAATTCATGAATGCCGTACTCCGGCAACGCGACGCCGTCGACAAGCACCTGCCCGCCGCTCGGATCGAAGAAGCGCGGCAGCAGGTTCACCAGCGTCGTCTTACCGCTGCCCGACGGGCCGGCCAGCGCGACCATTTCGCCGGGCGCGACCTTGAACGACACGCTATCGAGCGTCTGCCGCTGCATCGGACCACTCGCGCCGTACCTGAACGACACGTCGCGGAACTCGACCTCGCCCTTCGAGCGCTCCAGTTTGAGCCCGCCGCCCGGCGGCTCCGACGGCTCGTCGATCAGTCCGAAGATCAGTTCGGCCGCCGTCATCCCGCGTTGCAACGGTTGATTCACGTCCATCAGATGCTTGAGCGGGGAAATGATCAGCAGCATCGACGTGACGAACGCGACAAAGCCGCCGACCGTCGTCTGGTCGTGCGACGACTGCACGACGGCAATCGTGATCACGACAGCGAGCGCGATCGACGCCAGAAACTGCGTCAGCGGCTGCGCAAGACCGCCCGATACCGTCATGCGCATCGAATAGCCGCGCAGCTGCTTGCTCATCTCCGTGAAGCGGTCGATCTCGTAGCGCTCGCCGTTGTGCACCTTGACGACCTTGTAGCCGCCCACCGTCTCCTCGACGATATAGGACAGCTCGTTGGTCAGCGTCTGATGCTCGCGGTTCAGGCGGCGCAGCCGGCGGTTGATCTTGCCCACCAGCCAGCCGATACCCGGCAGCAGTACCGCGACGATCAGCGTCAGGCGCCAGTTCAGATAGAACAGATAGCCGAGCAGGAACACGACCGTCAGCGAATCGCGCACGAGCGTCACCATCACGCCGATCAGCACGTTCAGGATCTGGTTGACCTCGAAGACGATCGCGTTGATGACCGTGCTGGCCGTCTCACGCTGAAAGAACGAAACACTGCTGTGAATCATCCGGTTGAACATGGTCAGCCGCAGATCCAGCAGGATGCGGTTCGACACGTAGGAAAGAAGGTAGCCCGACGCATACTGCGTGACGCCGCGCAGCAGCGCGAGGCCGATTATGGCGAGCGGCACGAACCATTTCGCGCTGTCGCTGCTGTGCGTGCCAAAGCCGTGGTCGAGCAGCGGCTTGAGCAGTGCGGGAATCCCCGCCTCGGTGGCGGCGACGACGCCCATCGTGAGGATGGCTGCGACAACGGTCCAGATGAGCGGCTTCACATACGGCCACAGCCGGCGCAGGACGACCATGGTCGACGTGGCTTCACCGGAGCCGATGGGCTTGCTTAACGTTGGCTTGGCGCTCAAGAGTTCCTCTGGGAATGCGGGCGCGCTTCACGGCACCCGTGGGCCGCCCCTCGGGCGGATTGCAAATGCGCCATTGTAAACCGTTCGGCATGCCATCCCGACGCGGCTAAATGATTGGAAATCCACGCGTTTGCAGAATTTCCCGGCGCGGCGCGGGCGAGATGTTCCGACGCGCCCGTTCGTCAACGGTTTGCGCCCTCGCCCGCTGTGCGCCACCGTGCCCCGCTGTATATACTTGCGCAACTTTCGTAGGGCGACGGTGCTTCGGCAGCAGGCTGCATGGACCGTGCGCCATCCCTCCCGGCATCGATTCGAATGACACAACCCACAATAGGCGTCGCCCTCATCACGAAGAACGCCGCGCTCCGCCTCGACGAATGCCTGCGCGCCGTCGCATTCGCCGATGAGATCGTCGTCGTCGACGGCGGCAGCACCGATCGCACCGTCGAGATCGCCCGCGCACACGGCGCGCGCGTGCTCACGCACACCGACTGGCCAGGCTTCGGCCCGCAGAAGAACCGCGCGCTGGATGCGCTCGGTACGACCTGGGTGCTGTCGATCGATGCCGACGAGATCGTCACGCCGGAACTGGCCGTGTCGATAGCGGGCGTGCTCGCCGCGCCCGCCGCGGATGTCTACGCCATCGACCGCCTGTCCGCCTTCTGCGGACATTGGGTGCGCCACAGCGGCTGGTATCCCGACTGGATTCCGCGCCTCTTCAAGCGCGGCGCCGCGCGCTTCTCCGACGACCTCATACATGAGCGGCTCGTGTTCGAGTCGCCCGCGAAGCGGCTGGAAGGCAAGCTGATGCATCACTCGTACGAAGACTTCGAGACGGTGCTGCGTAAGCTCGACGCGTATTCGACGGCGGGCGCGCAACAGCGTCATGCGACGGGTCAACGCGGCAGCTTCGGCAAAGCCGTCGCGCGAGGCGCCTGGGCGTTCGTGCGGACCTATCTGTTGCGGCGTGGGTTTCTCGACGGCCGGGCGGGTTTCATGATCGCGATGTTCAATGCGGAAACCGTGTATTACCGGTTTCTGAAGCTTGCGCAACTCGGCCGCGAGGACGCTTCGGGTCGTTGAGCGCGGGCGGTTCGGTTAATTCACGCCGCCCGCCCGTTACTGGCGTCAATACACGATCTCGATCGCGCTGCCTGAAAACTCGCTGCGCAACGCGGCGAGCAGTTCGTCCGTCGGCCTCACGCGCCACGCATCGCCAAGCCGCACCTCGCCTTCCGCATTGCCGCTGCGATAGACGATCTGCACGGCGAGGCCGTTCGGCATCGGCGCGGATGGCCGCTGCCCGCGCCCGCCAGAATCGCCATTTCCACCGAAGCCGCCACGGCCGCCGCCTCGGGCAGCGGGCGCCGGCGCGGCCACTTCCGCGTCTTCAGGCTTCGCGCGATAGGCTTCGAGCACGGAGCGCAACACCAGCGCATTCGCATTGCCGTTCATCTGCACCTTCACCGCCTGCGCGTAACGCGTGCGCGCGCGGCCGAGGTCCATCGGCGTATCGACGGTAAAGCGGATGCCGCCCGTGAACGCGTCGTTGCGCGCCTGACCTTGCACGACGAGCAGTTCGTCTTCCTTGAACAGCTGCTTGTGCGCCTCGAATTGCTCGTTGAAGACGGTCACTTCGCACTGGCCCGTGCCATCGTCGAGCAGCGCGATCAGCATCTTGCCGCGCTGGGTCATCTGCGTACGCAGCGACACGATCACGCCCGCCACCAGCTTGTCGCGCCCTTCCTTCAGTTCGCCGATCTTCTGACGCACGAAGCGGCGCACTTCGTCCTTGTAGGCGTCGAACAGATGGCCCGACAGGTAGAAGCCGAGCGCCGTCTTCTCTTCCTGCAAACGGCGCTTTTCCGGCCACGCGGGTTCGTCGATCAGTTCATGGCCTTGCGACGGCGCATCACCCATGTCGAACAGGCCCGCTTGCATCGCATTGGCGCTCGCCTGATCCGCGGCTTCCATTGCGAGCGACACCGACGCGATCAGTTGCGCGCGGTTCTCGTGCAGCGAATCGAACGCGCCTGCGCGAATCAGCGCTTCGACCGTGCGGCGATTGACGATGCGGCGATCGATCCGGTTGCAGAAATCGAAGATATCGATGAACAAACCTTCTTCGCGCGCGCGCAGGATTTCTTCGATCGCGTTCTGGCCGCTGCCCTTGATCGCGCCGAGACCGTAGCGGATCGTGCGCGAGCGCTTGCCGTCGGCTTCCGCGACCGGCTCGAAGCGGTACGCGGACATATTGATGTCGGGCGGCAGCACGGCCATCTTGTTCGCGAGGCAGTCTTCGAACAGGATCTTGACCTTGTCCGTGTCGTCCATCGCGAGCGACATATTGGCCGCCATGAATTCGGCGGGATGGTGCGCCTTGAGCCACGCGGTGTGGTACGCGAGCAGCGCATAGGCGGCCGCGTGCGACTTGTTGAAGCCGTAGCCCGCGAACTTCTCCATCAGGTCGAAGGTCTCGTCCGCTTTCTCGCGTGTCAGGCCGTTCTTCGCCGCGCCTTCCGCAAAGATCTCGCGGTGCTTCGCCATCTCCTCGGGCTTCTTCTTGCCCATCGCGCGACGCAGCAAGTCGGCGCCGCCCAGCGAATAGCCGCCGATGATCTGCGCCATCTGCATCACCTGCTCCTGGTAGACCATGATGCCGTAGGTCTCTTTCAGAACAGGCTCGACGCGCGGGTCCGGATACTCCACCACTTCGCGGCCGTGCTTACGCGCGCAGAAGCTCGGAATCAGGTCCATCGGGCCCGGACGATACAACGCCACCAGCGCGATGATGTCCTCGAAGCGGTCGGGCTGCGCGTCCTTCAGCATGCCTTGCATGCCGCGGCTTTCCAGCTGGAACACGGCGACCGTGTTCGCTTTCTTCAGGATCGAGAACGACGCGGGGTCGTCGAGCGGCACTTGCGCGAGCGACCAGTTTTCCTTCGACGGGTCGAGGCGGCGAATGTAGCGCTCGGCCCAGTCGAGAATGGTCAGCGTGGTCAGACCCAAGAAGTCGAACTTCACGAGGCCGACGGCTTCGACGTCATCCTTGTCGTACTGGCTCACGACGCCGCTTTCGTCGCCCTGCGTATAGAGCGGACAGAAGTCCGTCAGCTTGCCGGGCGCGATCAGCACGCCGCCCGCGTGCATGCCGACGTTACGCGTCAAGCCTTCTACGCGCTGCGCGAGTTCGAGCAACTGATGCACTTCGTCTTCGTTGTCGAAGCGCTCCTGCAGCAGCGGCTCTTCCTTCATCGCGTCGGCGATGGTGACGTGCTTGCCGGGCTTGAACGGAATCAGCTTGGCGACGCCGTCCGTGAACATGTAGCCGAGATCGAGCACGCGGCCGATATCGCGCACCGCCGCCTTCGCAGCCATCGTGCCGAATGTCGCGATCTGCGACACGGCGTCCGCGCCGTACTTCTCCTTCACGTACTGGATCACGCGATCGCGGCCGTGCTGGCAGAAGTCGATGTCGAAGTCGGGCATCGACACCCGCTCCGGATTCAGAAAACGTTCGAACAGCAGGTTGTAGCGCAGCGGATCGAGGTCGGTAATGCCAAGCGCGTACGCGACCAGCGAGCCCGCGCCCGAACCCCGGCCTGGCCCGACGGGCACGCCGTTGTTCTTCGCCCAGTTGATGAAGTCCGCGACGATCAGGAAGTAGCCGGGAAAGCCCATCTTGATGATCGTGCCGCATTCGAAGTCCAGCCGCGCGTAGTACGTTTCGCGCTGCGCGTCGCGTTCGGCCTGCTCCGGGAACAGTTGCTCGAGACGCTTTTCCAGCCCTTCTTTCGACAACTGCACCAGGTAGTCGTCGAGCGACATGCCGTCCGGCGTCGGGAACAGCGGCAGCTTAGGCTTGCCGAGTTCGAGCGTCAGATTGCAACGCTTCGCGATTTCGATCGTGTTCGCAACCGCGGACGGAATGTCCGCGAACAGCGCGACCATCTCGGCCTGCGTGCGGAAATACTGGTCTGTCGTGAAGCGTTTCTGGCGACGCGGATTCGCGAGCATATCGCCTTCCGAAATACACACGCGCGCTTCGTGCGCGGTGAAGTCGTCCGGCGTCATGAACTGCAGCGGATGCGTGGCGACCACGGGCAGTTTCAGCGACGCCGCGAGCGCGACCGCCTGCTGCACATACGCCTCAACGCCGGGCTGGCCGCCGCGCTGCAGTTCGATATAGAAACCGTTCGGGAAGATCGTCGCCCAGCGCTGTGCGTTGCGCTTCGCGGCTTCTTCGTTGCCCGCCGCGAGCGCCATGCCGACGTCGCCATGCTGCGCACCCGACAGCGCGAGCAGCCCTTCGCCGAGCCCGCCTTCGAGCCACGCCGGTTCCACTTCCGCGCGCCCGCGATACTGGTTCGTCAGCCACGCCTTCGACAGCAGTTCGCAAAGATTCAGGTAGCCAGTCTTGTTTTTGACCAGCAGCAGAAGTCGCGAAGGCTTGTCGCGGTCGTCGGGATTCGTGATCCAGACGTCGCAGCCGGCAATGGGTTTGACCCCTTTGCCGCGGGCTTCCTGATAGAAACGGACGAGACCGAATGCATTGCCGAGATCGGTGAGCGCGAGCGCGCCCTGACCGTCTTTGGCAGCGGAATCGACGACGTCGTCGATACGCACGATGCCATCGGCAATCGAGAATTCGGAGTGAACGCGGAGATGGACGAAGCGGGGATCTGACATGGGCGACATTGTAACCCCGGCCTCCCGAAATTTTTCGGCCGACGCGCGCCCAAACCGCCCCATTGGCCACCCGACCAGGGACCCTTACGCGCGAGCCTTTGTCAATGGCCGCGAGCACGTGACGGAGTCGGTCATCCGGCTATTTCGACGCAGGTCAATATGCCGTCTGGCGGATTGCGGGCCAACTGTCAGGATGAGGGATAATACGCGTTCGAATCCATTTTTCTGCCGTACGCGTGCTGCGCCCGCCCTTGATGCGCGCGCCGCGTATGGCGCTTTATCGCTGGACCAGCATGAATATCCTGAACCTTTCGTCCTACCAGTTCGTGTCGCTCGACAAAACCGTCGAATGGCGGCCGCTCGTCACCGCGCGTTGCGACGAACTCGGCCTGCGCGGCACCATCCTGCTCGCGCCGGAGGGCATCAACCTGTTTATCGCCGGTGACATTCCGCAAGTGCGCGAGTTCATCGACTACGTTCGCCACGATCCCCTGTTCGAAGGCAAGTTCGCCGAACTGCAATTCAAGGAAAGCCTGTCCGAGAAGCAGCCGTTTCGCCGCATGCTCGTCAAGCTCAAGCGCGAAATCATCACGATGAAAAAGCCGGCCATCCAGCCGGAACTGGGCCGCGCGCCGGCCGTCGACGCCCGCACGCTGAAGGCATGGCTCGACCGCGGCCACGACGACGCAGGCCGCCCCGTCGTGATGCTCGACACACGCAACGCGTTCGAAGTCGATGTAGGCACGTTCGATAACGCGCTCGACTATCGGATCACGAAGTTCAGCGAATTCCCCGAAGTGATCGAGCAGAACCGCGCGGACCTCGAAGGCAAGACGGTCGTGTCGTTCTGCACGGGTGGCATCCGCTGCGAGAAGGCGGCTATCCACATGAAGGAAGTCGGCATCGATAACGTCTATCAGCTCGAAGGCGGCATCCTGAAGTATTTCGAGGAAGTGGGCGGCGCGCACTACAACGGCGAGTGCTTCGTGTTCGACTATCGCACCGCGCTCGACCCGAACCTGCAGCCCACAGCCACCGTGCAATGCTTCGGCTGCCGCGCCGTCGTCATGCCGGAAGACCAGAAGTCGCCGTTCTACGTGCCGGGCAAGACCTGCGCATCCTGTCATCCGGAAACGCAGCGGCAGACCGATGCGGCGCACGCGGCGTAACCGCGTCGCGCGCATCGCGTCATCGTTGCCCGCATGAATCCGCTTCGTATGAGTCGCGCCGCTGCGGCTCGTGACACCCTCGCATGACAACCGGCAGCGAACCGTATCGCGGCCGTTTCGCGCCGTCGCCCACAGGCCCGCTGCACTTCGGCTCGCTGGTCAGCGCGCTGGCGAGCTGGCTCGATGCGCGCGCGCATCGCGGCGTGTGGCTCGTGCGCGTCGAGGACATCGACGGTCCGCGCACCGTTCCGGGCGCGGCGGAAGATATTCTCGATACACTCGCTCGCTTCGGCATGGTGGCCGACGAGCCGCCCGTCTGGCAAAGCCGGCGCATGCCGCTCTACCAGCACGCGCTCGAGCGCCTGCAGGCCAAGGGCTTCGTCTATCCGTGCGGTTGCACGCGCAAGGAAATCGCCGATTCGCTCGTGCGCGTGCACGCGCGGCACACGACCCTCGCCTATCCCGGCACCTGCCGCAACGGCCTGAACGGCAAGCCTGCGCGCGCATGGCGTCTGCGTGTGCCGGACGGTGATGCCGCCATCGTGACGTTCGACGACGGCTGGCAAAGCCAGCAGACGCAGAACCTCGCCACCGAGGTCGGCGATTTCGTCCTGCGCCGCGCGGACGATCAATGGGCATATCAACTGGCCGTCGTCGTCGACGACGCGGATCAAGGCATCACGCACATCGTGCGCGGCGCGGACCTGCTCGATTCGACCGCGCGGCAGATCTATCTGCAACAGTGTCTGGGCGTGCCGACGCCCTCTTATCTGCATGTGCCCGTCGTGACGAATGCCGACGGCGAAAAGCTCAGCAAGCAGACGGGCGCATTGGCGCTAAGCGCGACGGACCCGCTCGTCGCACTGAACGACGCGGCGCTGCATCTTGGCCTGAAGCTGACGCAAGCAGCGACGTCGCTCGATACGTTCTATGAGGAAGCGATCGCTGCCTGGTCGGAGCGCGTGAAACGCTGACGCGTCCGCCCGCGCTGACTGCAAAAAACAAACGGCGCCTGCAAAGGCGCCGTTTTCATTTAAGCCCATCGCTGTCCGCGCTACAACGCGAACAGCGGCACGACGTCAGTTCGAAGGCGTCGTCTTGCGCGGCATACCGAAACCACCCAGCAGCGCGGCGAGCGGCTGCTTCGATGCGGGCTTCTGGGGCGCGGCAGGCGCTTCATCGCGCTTGGCAGCAGCCGACACCGCCGAAGGCGACGGCTCATACGGCTTCAGGAAGAAATCGTCGACAGGTTGCTGACGATGGTGCGTCCCATGCGGACGCTCGTGCGCGCCCGTCGTGCGGCGGCGGCTGCCGCCGCGATCGTCGCGTTCGCGCCGTGGCGCGGCGCGCTCATCGTGGTGATGACGCACGGGCGTATCGACGGTCAGACGCTGCACGTCGAGCGGCCGCTTGATCAGCTTCTCGATGTCGGCAAGCTGCTTGCGCTCGTTCGGGCTGAACAGCGACAGTGCGTCGCCCGATGCGCCCGCACGGCCCGTGCGGCCGATCCGGTGCACGTAGTCTTCCGCGTTGAACGGCAGATCGAAGTTGATCACGGCGGGCAACTCGGCGATATCGAGACCGCGCGCCGCCACGTCCGTTGCGACGAGCGCTTCGATCTCACCGCGCTTGAACGCGTCGAGCGCCTGCATGCGTTCGCTCTGCGTGCGGTCGCCGTGAATCGCGGTGGCGACCACGCCGTCGCGCTCCAGCTGACGCGCAAGACGGCTCGCGCCGATCTTGCTGTTGCAGAACACGATGACCTGCTTGAGGCCGCGGTCGCGGATCAGTTTCACGACGGCGCCCGTCTTGTCGCCCTCGGCCACCTCGTAGACGATCTGCGTGACATTGGTCGCCGTCGAATTGCTGCGCGCCACTTCGATCGTCTGCGGATTGCGCAGATACGTGGACGCGAGCTTCTTG
Organism: Paraburkholderia sp. SIMBA_054; assembly: GCF_046534875.1. Lineage (NCBI taxonomy): Bacteria > Pseudomonadati > Pseudomonadota > Betaproteobacteria > Burkholderiales > Burkholderiaceae > Paraburkholderia > Paraburkholderia sp. SIMBA_054. Next base: position 21,293 of record NZ_JAWRXV010000073.1, read on the forward strand.
ATTTCGGGCGAGAACGTCGCCGAGAACAGCAGCGTCTGACGCTCGGCGGGAAGGAGGTTCAGGATGCGCTGCAAGTCGGGCAGGAAGCCCATGTCGAGCATCCGGTCGGCTTCGTCGAGCACGAGAATCTGCACCTGCCCGAGATTGGCCGTCTTCTGCTGCACGTGGTCGAGCAGGCGTCCCGGCGTCGCGATCAGGATTTCGACGCCGCGCCGCAGTTCCGCCGATTGCGGATTCATGTCGACGCCGCCGAACACGACGGCGCTGCGCAGCGACGTGTGTTTGGCGTACGCCTGCACGTTCGCGGCGACCTGGTCGGCGAGTTCGCGTGTCGGCGTGAGGATCAGCGCGCGGACCGGGTGGCGGGCCGGCGACGCGCTCGTGCTGGCGAGCGGCAGCAGACGCTGGATGATCGGCAGCGAAAAGCCCGCCGTCTTACCCGTCCCGGTCTGCGCGGCGCCCATCACGTCCCGGCCGCCCAGTACAACAGGGATCGCCTCGGCCTGGATCGGCGTCGGCGTCGTGTAGCCCTGTTCCGCGATGGCTTTGAGAATGTCGGCATGCAGGCCGAACTGGTCGAAGGTCGCGTTGGTAGGCGTGGTTGCTGTGTCGGACATGGTGGCTTTCGCTAAAAATGCGCCTGCGCTTTGCCGCTTGCGCGTTGCCAAAGGCGGCCGCGGGGGCGTCCGCTCAGATTATTTCTGCAGCTTCTTCTGCAGCGGCCGCGGCCGCGGAGGGCGTCAGGACATCAGGATGAAGGCGGAGCCACGGCGTTCCGCACAAGGCCCGAACTCGCGTCGGCATATAGCAGCGAGTGTCGGTAAACATGCGGCCGGCTCCGGCCGGCGGAAACATCCGCCGGAAAGGGCGGTATTGTAGCACTTCGGCACTAATACCCATGGCGCGTGCGCGGAGTTTCTGCTTATCGCTCCCGCGCCGTCACGAAAACGGCACATTTCAAGCAGGGACGGACCATAGCCGACGCGGGCAGCGTAGACGCGCAACGAGTCAATCTGGTGACAGCGCGCCGACATACGCCTGACGCCGGCCTGCCCCGCGTGCGTCGACCCGTTCACCACGTTTCGCGCATTACCATCAACCGCAGCTCCGTCATGTCCTCGATCGCGTAGCGGATGCCCTCGCGCCCAAGCCCCGAGTCCTTCACGCCACCATACGGCATATTGTCGACGCGGAACGACGGCACATCGTTGATGACCACGCCGCCCACTTCGAGTTCATCCCAAGCCTGATGTGCGTGCGCGAGCGAATCCGTGAAGATGCCCGCCTGCAGGCCGAAGTCGCTGTCATTGACGGTTGCGAGCGCACTTTTGAAGTCGTCGAACTTTTCGAGGATCGCCACCGGCCCGAACGCCTCCTTCCGATACAGGTCGGTGTCGCGCCCGACGTTTTCCAGCAGCGTCGCCTCGAACATCGCGCCGTCCACCTTGCCGCCCGCGACGATCTGCGCGCCCGCCTTCACCGCGCTTTCCATCCAGCCCGCGAGCCGCCGCGACTCCGACTCCGAGATCATAGGCCCGACGAAGGTCTTTTCGTCCTTCGGATCGCCCATCTTCAGCGACTTCGTCTTCGCGATCAGTTTCTCGCGCAGCGCGTCGTATAGCGACGCATGCGCGAGAATCCGCTGCACACCGATACAGCTTTGTCCCGATTGATAGAACGCGCCAAACGCGAGCCGGTCGACCACGTAATCGAGCTTGTCGAGTTGGTCGCCATCGACGATCGCGGCCGCGTTGCCACCCAGTTCCAGAATAACCTTCTTCTTGCCAGCCTTCGCTTTCAGGTCCCAGCCAACTGCGGGCGAACCCGTAAACGACAGCAGCTTGAAGCGTTCATCGGTGGTGAAGAGATCGGCTCCGTCGCGATGTGCGGGCAGAACCGAGAACGCGCCTTTCGGCAGATCGGTTTCCGCGAGCACCTCGCCGATGATCAGCGCGCCGATGGGCGTGCGGCTAGCGGGCTTCAGCACGAACGGCACGCCCGCCGCCAGCGCAGGCGCGACCTTGTGCGCGGCCAGATTCAATGGAAAGTTGAATGGCGAGATGAACGAACACGGCCCAATGGGCACCCGCTTTACGTACGCGTGGTAGCCCTTTGCGCGCGGCGAAATTTCCAGATTGACGATGTCGCCGTCGATGCGTACTGACTCTTCGGCCGCAACCTTGAACGTATCGATCAGCCGCGTGACCTCGCCACGCGAATCGTTGATCGGCTTGCCCGCTTCGATGCACAGCGCCATTGCCATCTCGTCGAAGCGCTCGCGAAAGCGCTTCACGCAATGTTCGAGCACGGCCTGACGCTTGAACGGCGGGAACGCGCGCATCGCCGGCATCGATGCGGCGGCGAGGCCGATCGCTTTATCGATTGCCTTCGCGTCGGCCATCGCAACGCGGGTCGCCACTTCGCCGCTGAACTTGTCGGTGACTTCGAGATCGGTATTCGCGGCTACCGCAACGTTAGCGAGGTAGTACGGGTAACTCTTCTGCAACATGACTCGTTCTCCTTGATCGCAATCGGCTGACGCAGCAAACACCGCGCCGCGCGCCGGACAAGAAAGACAGCGCAACGCTCAAAGCTGCGCCGAAAGCCGCTTGATCTCTCGATTCAGCACGCGCTCGTTGTCGGAGTAATCGATCGGCACGTCGATCACATGCACGCCCGGCGTCGCGAAGCACTCGCGCACGAGCGGCGCGAGTTCCGCCGCCGACGCCACGCGATGCCCATGCGCGCCATAGCTCTTCGCGTAGTCGACAAAATCGGGGTTCTGGAGCGTCATCCCGTAGTCGGGGAAGTTCATGTTCTCCTGCTTCCAGCGGATCATGCCGAACGCGTCGTCGCGCACGATCATCACGACGAGGTCGAGCTTCATCCGCACGGCCGTCTCCAGTTCCTGCGAGTTCATCATGAAGCCGCCGTCCCCGCACACGGCCATCACGTTGCGCTCGGGGTGCACGATCTTGGTCGCGATCGCCGACGGCAGCCCCGCGCCCATCGACGCGAGCGCGTTGTCTAGCAGCAGCGAGTTCGGATCATGCGCGCGGTAATAGCGCGCGAACCAGATCTTGTACATGCCGTTGTCGAGACAGATGATGCCGTCGACGGGCATCGTCTCGTACACGTCGTGGACGACGCGCACCGGATACATCGGGAAGCGGTCGTCGTGCTGGCCCTTCGCCAGATGCGCTTCGAAATGCTCCTTGATCTCCTTGAAGCGCGCGAAATCCCAATGCTCGCCTTTGCCTTGCAGCGCTTCTTTCATCTGCCAGACAGCGTTGGCGATATCGCCGACCACTTCGATCTGCGGGAAGTACACGGTGTCCACTTCCGCGCCGAGAAAGTTGACGTGAATTACGGTTTTCTCGCCCGCGTCGGCGCCGCGCATGAAGAACGGCGGCTTTTCGATCACGTCGTGACCGACGTTGATGATGCAGTCGGCGTGATCGATCGCGCGATGCACGAAGTCGCCGTCCGACAGCGTCGCGTTGCCGAGCCACAGCGGATGCGATTCGTCGATCACGCCCTTGCCCATCTGCGTGGTGAAGAACGGAATGCCGATCTGGTCGACGAATTCGCGCAGCATCTTGCGCGTGGTCTTGCGGTTACCGCCCGCGCCGATCATCAGCAACGGATGCTTCGCCTCGACGATCGCCTTCACCGCGTGCGCAACGGCCTTCTCCTCGGCGACGGGACGGCGGCTGTAGCTCTTCGGAATCGGCTTGCCGTCGCCCTCTTCATGCGCGACGTCTTCGGGCAGTTCAAGATGGGTCGCGCCGGGCCGCTCTTCCTCGGCCTGACGGAACGCCTCGCGCACCGACGCAGGAATATTGGCCACCGACACGATCTGCCGCGTGTACTTGGTGAGCGGCTCCATCATCCGCACCACGTCGACGATCTGGAAATGGCCCTGCTTGCTCGACTTGATCGGCTTCTGGCCCGTGACCATCAGCATCGGCATGGCGCCGAGCTGCGCATACGCGGCCGCCGTCACGAAGTTGGTCGCGCCGGGGCCGAGGGTCGCGAGACACACGCCCGTGCGTCCCGTCAGACGCCCGTAGGTCGCGGCCATGAAGCCCGCTGCCTGTTCATGGCGGGTCAGCACGAGCTTGATTCTGGAGCGGCGCAGCGATTCGAGGAGATCGAGATTTTCTTCGCCGGGAATGCCGAACACGTACTCGACGCCTTCAGCCTCCAGCGATTTGACGAACAGATCCGATGCTTTCATGGGAAGTCTCGCTTGACGAACGAACGCAGACCGGGCCGCTACAACGCAGGCAGCGGCAGACGGACAAGGATGATCGAAGACGATGACAGCCGCGCCGATGCATCGAAACGGGGCGCGGCCTGTGCGTGGCACACAGCTTACTACCGGAGGCGAAAACGTGTCGTTTCACGCGCACGCGGCCAGCCCGTTCCGCGCGTCACGCGGAAAGATGCGAGTAAGTGAATTTGCGCAACGGCAAAAAATCAGCGGACGATCGTCACGCAATCTGACAGCAACGGTGGCGCGTCCTCGCCGAGCATCGCGTCATAGAGCGTGGCCTGTGGGCCCTTGGTCCACCACGTGTAGCTGCCCGCCTGATACTTCGCGCCGGAGCCGGACAGCACGTTGACGAACAGCATCTGCCGGCCTTTCACCGGCAGCACCGCGAAGCTCTGACCGTTGGTTGCGTTCAGATAGGTGACCTGCAGGATGCGGCCCGTCGCGCAGGTGTACTTCTGCGTCACGCGATGCGAAGTGCGGATATCGGGCAACGGCAGCAACCCAGCGGCGCGGGCCACGCCCGACGCAGCGACGAACGCCAGCACGCCCACTGATGCAACCCACCGTCTGCTCATCGAATGCCTCGCTTCCTGACGTCCTTTCGTTATGACTGCGCGACCCTGCCGAAGTTTGCGGCTCATGGATCGCTCATGTATCGCTTACGGATCGATCACGTCGGCGCATGCATCGGTCGGCGCGGCGGCCACGTGGCCGACCACGGGAACGATCTTCAGCCCCGCCGACGCGATGCGGCATGGCGCAGCGGCCAGCCCGCAGCCGCTCAACGCGGTCATCAACCCGATCGCCGATGCGAGCAGCGCGATACGCCGCGCGACCGTGCGGCCTGACTGTCTAGCTTTCACGCACACCGCTCCTTGCCCGCTACATGTTCGATCCGCAACAGCCGCGACGGGGCGAACCGCTACGCATTGTTATCTGGTCGACACCGGCTTGACGGCCGCGGCAGCCTGCTTGGCGCGCTGCAACGCTTCGCCAATATCGCTGCCCGTCGCGAGTGCCACGCCCATGCGGCGCTTGACGAAGCTCTCCGGCTTGCCGAACAGGCGCAGATCCGCGCCCGGCACGGCAAGCGCCTGCGCGACGCCTTCGAACGCGATGCCCGTCTCGTCGAGCCCGCCGTAGATCACGGCCGACGCGCCCGGCTCGCGCAAGGTCGTATCGACGGGCAAGCCGAGAATGGCGCGCGCGTGCAACTCGAACTCGGAGAAACGCTGCGATGCGAGCGTCACGAGCCCGGTGTCATGCGGACGCGGGCTGACCTCCGAGAACCATACGTCATCGCCGCGCACGAAAAGTTCCACACCGAACAGGCCCCGGCCGCCGAGCGCCGTCGTCACCTTGTCGGCGATGTCTCGCGAGCGTTCGAGCGCGCGCGGGCTCATCGGCTGCGGCTGCCACGATTCGACGTAGTCGCCCGCGACCTGCACGTGGCCGATCGGCTCGCAGAAACAGGTCACCGTCTGCTGCGTGGCGGAATCGATCGCGCGCACGGTCAGCTGCGTGATCTCGTACTCGAAGTTGATGAAGCCTTCGACGATCACGCGCCCATGATTCACGCGGCCACCCGCCATCGCGTATTGCCATGCGGGTTCGACATCGGCGTCGCTGCGCAGCACCGACTGCCCCTTACCCGACGACGACATCACCGGCTTCACGACGCACGGATAGCCGACCTTCGCGATGCCCGCCTTCAGTTCGTCGATCGAATCGGCGAACGCGTACGGCGAGGTGGGCAGGCCGAGTTCCTCGGCGGCGAGACGGCGGATGCCTTCGCGGTTCATCGTCAGTTGCGTGGCGCGCGCGGTCGGGATCACTTCGGCGACGCCTCCCGTTTCGATGGCGGCGAGCGCATCGGTGGCGATGGCCTCGATTTCCGGCACGATCAGATGCGGGCGCTCTTTTTCGACCAGCGCGCGCAACGCCTTCGCGTCAGTCATGTCGATCACGTGCGAGCGGTGCGCGACCTGATGCCCCGGCGCGTTCGGATAACGGTCGACCGCGATCACTTCGACGCCGAGCCGTTGCAGCGCGATGATCACTTCCTTGCCCAGTTCGCCTGCGCCGAGCAGCATGACGCGCGTAGCCGAGGTCGAAAGCGGTGTGCCGATGCGTTGGCCGATCATCATGGAAGCTCCAGAGAATTTGTGACAAAAAGCGGGTGGAATGAATGACTGCGCCGATGTTAACATGCGCGGCCCCTGCGGCTGCGCCCGCCGCGTGCCGATAACCCGGGTTGGGAGTGCGTCGTGGGCGACGTTGCCGGCCGTGCTTTCAGGCGGCCGGGGCGGCGTCCAGCCATGCCGGCGAAACCCCGCGAACGGACTGCAACCGCGGCGTGAACGGCGTCGCCGCGGCAACCCTGCGTTTTGCCTATGCCGCTTATGCCGCCTATGCCGTTTATCACCCGCGTTTGCGCTCGCATGCGGCAAGCGTAGTGCGATACCCTTACGCCTTCGCCAGTTTAGAGAGGAACGACGATATGCAGCCCACGTCCGCCACGCCACGCGACGCACGCACGAGCGCCACCCCCGACGCATCGTCGAATGCACCTGACACGGCTGCGCGCGTGTCGCTGCGCCGGCGCGCGGGTTATGCGCTGGCCGTCGTGTCGATGGCCGCGTCACTGTCCATGCTCGTCGCCGCCTGCTCGATGCCGAAACATGCCGACACGGAAGCCCCGCCGCCCGATCCGTTCAACCCCGCTGCCACGCAACTGCTCGACAACACCGACTGGCAACTCAGCGGCTGGAAGCTCGCCTCGGGCAGCACGCGCGAGGTGCCGGGCGGCGCGAGCGGCGAACCCATCACGCTCGTGCTGTCGACGGAAACAGGCCTGCGCCGCGCCAGCGGCTTCTCCGGCTGCAACCGCTACACGGGCACGTACATGCTGAAGGACGGCAAGCTGAGCTTCGGGCCGCTCGCGGGCACGCGCATGGCGTGCGCGACGCCGGGCGGCAACATCGAAGGCGCGTATCTCGCCGCGCTTGCGCATGTCGAGCGCTCGGCCGTCGACATGCGCAAGCCGCAACAACTTCAATTGATCCTCGATAACGGCGACACGCTCGTGTTCGCGCGGCGCGGCCAATGACCGCGTGGCCGGCGAACTTCAACCGTATAGGGACGCCGCGCGCTGCGCGGCATTCACTCGCGGATATGGCCCGCTTTGCCCAGTTAAACTCGATGGATCGCGCGCTCGCGCATCCGTCATTCGTTGATGTCTAGCATGCAAACGGTAGTTTTCGGCTGGTTCGGCGCTTCCGCCGTCTGGTTTCTTCCCCTGTTGTGGCGTCTCGTGAAGTCCGCGCTGCCGGGCGGCGCGGGCCTGCGCGGTCCCGGCACGATCCGGCTGTGGCTCGGCTTTGTCTGCGTGCTCGTCGCGAGCTGCACGCTGGAGGCGTCGCTCGTCAATGTGCAGGGGCTCGACGGCTTCGGGCATGCGCTGTCGACGGGTCTCACGCATCTGATGGGTCGCGTCGCGACGCCGCTCGTGATGCTCGGCCTCTTCGCGGTGTCGCTGCCGTGGCTCATTGGTTTCAGGTGGCCGTCGTTCTTCGCCTGGGCCAACGAGGCGTTTGGTCTCGGGCTGTCACGCGGCGCGCGGGAAGACGAACCGCGCGGCCACGCCTCGCGTGCCGCCGAAACGGCGCCGTCCCATAGCAGCGCGCCTATCAATACGATGGCGCCGAAAACCAATGGACGTTATGCGCGGCCGACCGTGTGGCGGCCGCCTACTGCAACGCGCGCCGCAGGTACCGCGACTGCCGCCGTCGCGGCGGGCGAAGCGATGGGTATGTCGGGTGGTTCGACGGCGGGTGCCGGCGGTATCGTGCGCAACGCCGTCGGCAATGCAACGGGCGGCGCGCCGGGAAGTCCCGCCTCCGTCCACCGGCCGGGCGCACCCAAGCCATGGGCGCCCGCCGAGCCGGTCGCGCCCTCTGGCTGGCTCAACACCGACGCGCCGCGCCCGCATTCGCGCGAAACGGTGGCTCCGTTGATGGAAGCTGCACGCGTCGCGGCCACGCCGCCGACTGTCTTCGGCAGCACGGCTGCCTTGCAATCGTCGAAAGCGGCAGCGGCCAATGCCGGGGCGCGCGGCCCGTCGGTGAATCCGGCTGTGGCATCGGCGCGCTCGGCGGCCTTGCGCGGGGCGACGGTCACGCAGAGCCGTCAGACGGCATCGGTCGGCGCGGCAACACCCGCCGCGCAAACGCGGCGAGCCGTCGCGCCGTCCGCTTCGCCGGCCGTGCGCCGCGACACGCCGAATCTCAAAGTGCCCGCCTACACGCGCGCCAATCCGCCCGCTCAACCCGTCGCGCCCGCGTCGAGCGTGCAGGAAACCTTGCGCAGCATCGAGGAAAACGCGGCACGCTGGACGACGCTCGCGGGCGCAAGTCTCGCCCGGCGCACGGCGAGCGATCCGGCGAAGGTTGTCGACACGCGTAGCGTGCCCGCTCCCATCGATGGAGTGAATGCGCAGACGCCGTCCGCTACTGGCCCGGCGGTCGAGGCTTCTATAGGTTCCGCAAGCTCGGCGGCCGTTTCGGGCGCGGCGGCTGTCGCTGCCGTCGATCAGGCGGTGTCGGCGCTGGAAGCTGCCATTGCCACTCACACGACACCCGCTGCGGAAACAGTTGCGCCTTCGGAATCAGCGAACGGAGTCGAACGAAACGAAGAAGAGGCTCAAGCGGTTGTGGTCGCGCCGCCCGTGGTGTCTTCGGCTGATGTGCAATCGCGAGTCGTCGAGGCAGAGCCGCAAGCGCAAACCGTCGCGGCAGAGCAAACGGATTCGCCTCGCGTACAGCCCGAGATCGCGCATGCTCACCCGACCGCGATTGACAGCAACGTGACGGCAAGCGCGATTGTTGTCGAACCGGACGCACAGTCTGACGCCGCACCGGAGATTGAATCGGCTGTTGCAGCGGCTGTGTCCGAGCCAGTTGAAGCACAACCGCAAGCCGTTGCCGAACGGGTCGCGACAGGGACACAAGCAATCGCGCAGAACGTGGCGTCCGTTGCCCAGACTTCCGCGCCGTTCGAACCGGCGACGGCCATCGCATCGTCCGAGCAACCAACGGCGCCTTCGAGCGAGGTATCGCCCACCTCCGTCGAATCCGCGCCAGCCGATGCAATCGCAACGCCTGCACAACCGACTCCGACGCAGTTCGACGAGCACGAAACCGCGGCGACCCACCCGGAAGCGCCAGCGCAAATCGCCGTCGCGGAGCAGCGTGCGACTGTCGCAGATGCTGTCGAGTCGCCAGCCGAACCCGAAGCTTCGGTTGCACCGTCAGCGCACATCGCGAGCGAAACTGCGTCACCCGCAGCGGAAGAGCCCGTGCTCGCAGAACAGGTTGAAACAACCCCCACCCCGCTTGCGCCATGGGATGCGATCACGCAATCCGTGTCGCTCATGCGTGTGGCTTCGGCAACCGCTCCATCGATGCAAGCGCATCACGAGTCGGTATCGAACGCGTCTGCGTACGGCGACGCTGACACATCGACCGAACCTGTCGCCGTATCGACCGCCTTCGACGACACATCGAACGAGAACGCACCCGAAGCACCTTCGAACATCGTGCGCTTCCCGGGCCCGGCCCTTGTTGCGCAAGCGCCTGAACAGAACGCGGCCGACGAGTTCGAGCCAGACCTGGCGCAAGACGAGCCCGCCGCCGCGCCCGAAGCACAGCAAGACGCGCAGCAGGGGTCGCCTGCCGCTGCCCCGCCCCGCCCTGCCGTGCGCGGCCACACCGGTCCCGCTTTCGAGTTTTACGCGCCTGCGGCCTCGCACATCGAACTGCCGACGCTCGATCTGCTCGCACCCGCCTCGTCCGACGCCGAGCCCGTCAGCGAAGAAAAGCTCGCCGAAACGGGCGCGCTGATCGAACAGCGTTTGCAGGAATTCAAGGTGCCTGTGACCGTAGTCGGCGCATCGGCAGGCCCGGTCATCACGCGCTTCGAAGTCGAGCCGGCGCTCGGCGTGCGCGGTAGCCAGATCGTCGGGCTGATGAAGGATCTGTCGCGGGGTCTCGGTCTTACGTCGATCCGCGTCGTTGAAACGATTCCTGGCAAGACTTGCATGGGTCTCGAACTGCCGAATGCCAAGCGTCAAACGATCCGTCTTTCCGAAATTCTGGAAGCCAATGTCTATCAGAAGTCCACGTCGAATCTGACGCTAGCGATGGGCAAGGACATCACCGGCCACCCGGTCGTCACCGATCTCGCGAAAGCCCCGCACATGCTGGTCGCGGGTACGACGGGCTCGGGCAAGTCGGTGGCGATCAACGCGATGATCGTCTCGCTGCTGTACAAGGCGACGCCCGAAGACGTGCGAATGATCATGATCGATCCGAAGATGCTGGAGCTTTCCGTGTACGAAGGCATTCCGCATCTGCTCGCGCCCGTCGTGACGGACATGAAGCTCGCCGCAAACGCGCTCAACTGGTGTGTCGGCGAGATGGAGAAGCGCTACCGGCTGATGTCGGCCGTCGGGGTGCGCAATCTGCAAGGCTTCAACCAGAAGCTCCGCGACGCCGCCGCGAAAGAGAAGAAGATCGGCAATCCGTTCTCGCTCACGCCCGACGCGCCCGAGCCGCTGTCGCCGCTGCCGCTGATCGTCGTCGTGATCGACGAGTTGGCCGACCTGATGATGGTCGCGGGCAAGAAGATCGAAGAGCTGATCGCGCGTCTCGCGCAAAAGGCGCGCGCAGCGGGCATCCACCTGATTCTCGCGACGCAGCGCCCTTCCGTCGACGTGATCACGGGTCTCATCAAGGCGAACATCCCGACGCGCGTTGCGTTCCAGGTATCGTCGAAGATCGACTCGCGCACGATTCTCGACCAGATGGGCGCCGAGTCGCTGCTCGGCCAAGGCGACATGCTGTTCCTGCCGCCCGGCACCGGCTACCCGCAGCGCGTGCACGGCGCGTTCGTCGCCGACGAGGAAGTGCATCGGATCGTCGAGCATCTGAAGCAGTTCGGCGAACCGGAATACATCGAAGGGATTCTCGACGGCCCGGCGACGGATGGCGGCGGCACGCAGGACCTGTTCGGCGAAACGCCGGATGCGGAAGCCGATCCGCTTTACGACGAAGCCGTCGCGTTCGTCGTGCGCACGCGCCGCGCTTCGATCTCGGCGGTGCAGCGGCAGTTGCGCATCGGCTATAACCGCGCGGCGCGACTCGTCGAGCAGATGGAGACGGCGGGCCTCGTGTCGGCGATGGGCATCAATGGGAGCCGCGAAGTGCTCGCGCCGGGGCCGGCGGAGTAAGCCGCCTTCGGAATTGAACGAGCGCCGCTGCGAGAATAAAAGAAATAGTCGAACGCAGCGGCGACACCCGCCTCTTTCACACCGCAGTCATCACGACGGCGACACCCACTTGAAGTCGACGGGCGAGCCGATATCGATGCGCTTCGGGTTCGCTTCCAGCAGCCCGCTTTGCGGATCGCGACGGAACACGTACGTCGTATCGCTGTTCTGATTGCCGACGATCAGCCATTGCCCCGTCGGATCGATTGAGAATTCTCGCGGCGATTTCCCGAGACTCGACTGACGGCCGACTTCGCGGATATGGCCGTTGCCGGGATCCACCGCGTAGATGACGATTTCGTTCGCATCGCCGCGATTGCTCGCGTACAGAAAGCGTCCGTCCGGCGACAGATGGATCGCGGCTGCGCCCACCTGCCCCTTGAAGCCGGGTTTCGTCATCGGCACGACCTGCAGTTGCGTGAGCTTGCCGTCGTCGTAATGAAATGCCGTGACGGTCGCCGTCAGCTCGCTCGTCAGATACGCGTACTTGCCGTCGGCGCTGAACTCCAGATGGCGCGGGCCCGAGCCGGCCTTCACGTCGGTATAGCGTTTGTCCGTTGGACCGAGCAGGCCGCGGCTGCCGTCGGGCGTGTAGCGGTACGCATAGAGCTTGTCGGTGCCGAGATCCTGCGCGAACAGATACTTGCCGTCCGGCGAGAACACGGTCGAATGCACGTGCGCGTTGTCCTGGCGTCCCTTCACGGGACCGCCGCCTTCATGATGCACCGTCAGCACCGACGCGCCGACCTGGCCGTCCGCCGGCAACGGAAACACCGCGAAGCTACCGCCAGGGTTCGCGGCGACCGAGTAGTTGGCCGTCGTCAGATATTTGCCGTCCGGCGAGATGCTCAGATAGCACGGATCGTTGCCATCCGACGACACGCGGTTCAGGAACGTTAATTGCCCGCTTTTCGCATCGAAGCCGAACGCGCTGATGCCGCCGCGCTGCCCGGCCGGGCCGTTGTCGCCAGGCTGCTCGTTGACGGAATAGACATAGCGTCCGTCGCGCGACGCGATCACGTACGACGGATTGTCGGTCTTCGCGGACGACACCTGGGTCGCATCACCCGACTTGGTGTCGAAGCGATAGACATAAATGCCTTCGCTCTTCGGGCCGGTGTAAGTGCCGACGATCAGATCGTAGACGCCATCGGCGGGTGCGGCGGTCGTGCCTTGAGCGAAAGACTGCGTGGCGGCAATCGATACCATCAGTGTCAAACCTCTTATGATCGAACGGGCGGACAGGCGCGGATTCACGCGCAAACTGAAAGACTGTGGCACGGCACGCGCTACGACTCGTGTACGACGCTGCATGACGACCTCCTGGCGAGACGATTATTCGGTTCGTGTGTGTCGCTGGTCTGCCGCGCGGCTCGATCGGAGCGTGCCGTCGTCGTAACGGATACATGACGATTGCGGCCTGCGCGCTGCGCGCCCTCGTGGCCCAGCCGCCTCCGCTGATCGTCGATGTCGTATTTGGGGCAAGTATAAGAGCGTTGCCCGTGCTCGCACAGACAGATCCGCGAACGCAGGCTAACCGACAGGTTGTCTCTTACCGTCGTCAATTCGAACAAAAGGAGTCGCCATGAACATCCATCTCACGCTCGGCCCGCTCGTCGCGCTGATCGCCGGCATTCTCATTCTGATCGTGCCGCGCCTGCTCAACTTCATCGTCGCGCTTTATCTGATCATCATTGGGCTGATCGGGCTGTTCGGCGTCGGGGGCACGGCGCACTTTTGACGCGCCTGATGCGCGCGCACGAACGCGCCTATGCGATCCGCTGCGGGTCCGCATAGGTGTTAGACGCGCCGTATGGCGGCGCTTTCGGCACTTCGAACGAGCGTCACGAAACGACGCGCAGCACCGCGCGGGCCGCTTGTCGCGGTCCGCGAGCGCACTGCGCGTGTTTGTTGTGAAGTCTGGTCGTTCTAAATAACGCGCGTCGAGTCAGCCGTTCGACAGTTGATCGAGACGCCAGCGCCCCTGCAAGGACAGGCCGCCGACGGCATAATGACCGTCGGCTTCGCTATAGCGCTTGAAGCAGGCGCGTTCGATCAGAAACGCTGCAGCGGTTTCCATCCCGTTGCGCGAGATGCCGAGCGTGCGGAAGTCGAGTGGAAGAAGCGAGTCGTCAGGCAATTGACTCGCGGCGGAAAGAATCGTGATGCAGTCAGATTTCGACGGGTTCAGCATGGCTTATCCTCGAAAACGGCGCCGTGGCTGCATACTGCAACACCGGACACCGGTGGGCTGCGATTCGTCAGAACTCACGTTTAAATCCGATTGTAAGCATCAAAAAATTGGATTGGCAATATCCCTGAATGCTCGGGCGCATCTGCACCAGAATGCATCGCGCGAGTCCGGTAACTACGACGCTCGCGCACCGTTTCGCGCATGCGGGAACGTACTTATTACACGCCGACCGACGGCTTTACCATGTCTGCATCTATCGAAGACTATGCACTCATCGGCGACGGCCACACGGCCGCGCTGGTTTCGCGCGATGGTTCCGTCGACTGGCTGTGCTGGCCACGTTTCGACTCAGGCGCGTGCTTCGCCGCGCTGCTCGGCACCAAGGACAACGGCCGCTGGCTGATTGCACCCGCGGCGGACGATCAAGCCGACGACGCCGTCGATGCCGCCCCGAAGTCTGACGACCGATCGCGTTCGCAAGACGAAGCATGCAAGGACGAGCGCGCGAAACCCTGCGCCAGGCCAGTGCCGCGCCGGGCAGACAAGACCGCCACACCGCGCGCGGCGAGGCGAGATGACACGGCTGAGGCAGCGCAAACGGAAGCGCGTGGCGCGTCAGCGGCCCGCGACGACGGCGAACTGGACTTCAGGAGCGGTTTTACGCGCGCGACGCGCCGCCGTTATCGCGGCGAAACGTTGATCCTCGAAACCGACTTCGAGACGCCCGACGGCGCCGTCACGCTGATCGACTTCATGCCGCCCGGCAACGGCTGGTCGGAGATGGTCCGGATCGTCGTCGGCAAGCGCGGCACCGTGAAGATGCGCATGGAACTCGTGCTGCGCTTCGACTATGGCTTCTCGATTCCATGGGTCAGCCGCCTCGCGCGCGAGAGCGGCATCAAGGCGATCGCCGGACCGGATACCGTTGCGCTGCGCACGCCCGTCGACCTGCGCGGCGAGAACATGAAAACGGTCGCCGAGTTCACCGTCTCGGAAGGTGAACGCGTGCCGTTTTCGCTGACTTACAGCGAGTCGCATCTGAACATCCCGCCCGCCCGCGATCCGCACTCGGCCCTTGCCCGCACTGAGAACTACTGGCTCGAATGGTCGTCGCGCGGCACCGTCGAGGGCAAGTACGCGACCGCCATCCGCCGCTCGCTGCTGACGCTGAAGGCGCTCGCCTACGAGCCGACGGGCGGCATCGTCGCCGCGCCGACCACGTCGCTGCCGGAGAAGATCGGCGGCGCGCGTAACTGGGACTACCGTTACGTGTGGTTGCGCGACGCAACGATCACGCTGCTCGCGATGATGCGCGGCGGCTACTACGAAGAGGCGCGCGCGTGGCGTTCGTGGCTGGGCCGCGTGATGGCCGGCTCGCCCGAGCAGTTGCAGATCATGTATGGCCTCGCGGGCGAGCGGCGGCTACCCGAGTTCGAAATCGACTGGCTGCCGGGTTATGAGAACTCGAAGCCCGTGCGCATCGGCAACAACGCGGTCGGGCAATTGCAGCTGGACGTGTACGGCGAAGTGATGAACGCGCTGCATCTGGCGCGTGTCGGCGGTTTGCAGGCGGACGAAACCGCGTGGAACGTGCAGTGCGCGATGTTGCTGCACCTCGAAACGATCTGGCAGGAACGCGACGAAGGCATCTGGGAAACGCGCGGCGGCCGCCAGCACTTCACGTTCTCGAAGGTGATGGCCTGGGTCGCGTTCGATCGCGCGATCAAATCAGCGGAAAAATTCGATCTGCCCGCGCCGCTCGAACACTGGTACGAGGTGCGCGCGCAGATTCACTCGGACGTCTGCGCGAAAAGCTGGAATGCGCAGCTCAACGCTTTCACACAGACCTACGGCGGCGACGAACTCGACGCGAGCGTGCTGCTGATGCCGCTGCTCGGCTTTTTACCGCCTTCGGACCCGCGCATCACCGGCACCGTCAACGCCATCGAGAAAGACCTGATGCACGACGGCTTCGTGATGCGCTACCGCACGACTGAATTCGACGACGGCCTGCCGCCCGGCGAAGGGACGTTTCTCGCCTGCAGCTTCTGGATGGTCGACAACCTCGCGCTGCAGGGGCGCATCGACGACGCGCGCGAGATGTACGAGCGGCTGCTGTCGCTCGCGAACGACGTCGGGCTGCTCGCGGAGGAATACGATCCGGTAGGCGGACGGCTTGTCGGGAATTTCCCACAGGGGTTTTCCCATGTGGCCCTCGTTCACACTGGACTGAATCTCATGAAACACGAGCAGGAGATGGCACACGCGACCGGTCAGCCGCCGCATGACGGCGAAAGCGGAGAAGGCGGTCAACCGCCCTCTGGCACGCCTGATGCTGATATCCCGTCATCACCTGTCGTCTAAAGAAAGCGGACAAATTGTCGATGACGTGGATATGACATACGTGAGTGTGCTAACGCACTGTTGTTGCATTGCACAAATCGTATGCCTTCTATATCATCACCCGAACCAGACGGCCGATAATCGTCACCACCAACAATTCCACACGTAACCAGAACCGGCCCGCCTCGTCGCTGCGCGTTTAGACACGCTGCGCTGCGCGAACCGTTATAGCTGGAGCACCGATGCTCTATCAAATCCACGAATTCCAGCGGGCTCTTTTGAGCCCGCTCACCGCCTGGGCTCAGGCTGCCTCGAAATCGTTTGCGAATCCGGCCAGTCCGCTCGCCTATGTGCCGGGCGCCACACGCCTGTCCGCTGGCTACGAGCTGCTGTACCGTCTCGGCAAGGACTACGAGAAGCCCGAGTTCAACCTGCACCAGATCGTCAAGGACGGCCACAACATTCCCATCGTCGAGCAGACGATCGTCGAGAAGCCGTTTTGCCGGCTGATGCGCTTCAAGCGCTATTCGGACGACAGCGACGCTGTGACGCAGCTGAAGGAAGAACCCGTCGTGCTGGTGTGCGCACCGCTGTCGGGTCACCATTCCACGCTGCTGCGCGACACCGTTAAGACGTTGCTGCAGGATCACAAGGTGTACATCACGGACTGGATCGACGCGCGCATGGTGCCGATCGAAGACGGTACGTTCGATCTCGACGATTACATCGCGTACATCCAGGAATTCATCCGCCACATCGGCGCGAAGAATCTGCACGTGATCTCGGTGTGCCAGCCTACCGTTCCCGTACTCGCCGCCATTTCGCTGATGGCGAGCCGCGGCGAAGACACGCCGCGCACGATGACGATGATGGGCGGCCCGATCGACGCGCGTAAAAGCCCCACGGCCGTCAATTCGCTGGCGACGCAGCATTCGACTGAATGGTTCGAGAACAACGTCATTTACAATGTGCCGCCGAACTATCCGGGCTTCGGCCGTAAGGTGTATCCGGGTTTTCTGCAGCACACGGGCTTTGTCGCGATGAATCCGGAACGTCACGCGGCTTCGCACTGGGACTTCTATCAGAGCCTTCTGCGCGGTGACGAAGAAGATGCGGAAGCGCACCGCCGTTTCTATGACGAATACAACGCGGTACTCGACATGGCCGCGGAATACTATCTGCAGACCATCCGCGTCGTGTTCCAGGAGTTCAGTCTCGCGGAAGGCACGTGGGAAGTGAACGGCGAGCTGGTGCGCCCGCAGGACATCACGAAGACCGCCCTCTTCACGATCGAAGGCGAACTCGACGACATCTCCGGCAGCGGCCAGACGCGCGCCGCGCATGAGCTGTGCACGGGCATCCCGGAAAAGGATCGCCGCCATTTCACGGCGGAAAAGTGCGGGCACTACGGCATCTTCTCGGGCCGTCGCTGGCGCACCATCATCTATCCGCAGTTGCGCGACTTCATCCTCGAGCACACGCCGAAGGCGACCACACGCAAGACGGAAGAGCGCGTCGAAGCGTAGGCGCAAGCCGCATTCAGCGGGCGCAGCCAAATGTTGCGCCTGCATCCAACGGATTCCAGCGGATACGAAAACGGCCTCTTGCGAGGCCGTTTGTCCGTCAGGCGTTCAGGCTTAGCGACGCATCAGATACGCAAGCAGGATCTCAGTGTTCATCTGGATCACTTCGCTGCGCTCGGCCGCTGCGCTGAAGTCGCGACCCAGCGTGGCTTCGAGCGTGAAGCGGTTCGAGACGATGTAGTAGCCCATCCCGGACAGCGTCACATAGAAGCGCAGCGGATCGACGTTCGTGCGAAACAGGCCGGCGCGCTGGCCGCGCTCGAGTATCGAGCCCAGTGTGGCAACGATCGGTGAGATCATTTCGCGGATGCGCGTGGACTTCTGCATATAGCGCGCCTCGTGCAGATTCTCGTTGTTCACGAGTCTCAGCAATTCGGGGTGGTCGCGATAGTAATCCCACACGAAATGCGCGAGCCGCGTGACGGCCTCGACAGGCGCGACGCCTGCGAGATCGAGCGTGCGCTCGGCTTCCGTGAGCGCGCTGAACGCGTGTTCGAGGACTGCCGTGAAAAGCTGCTCCTTGCTACCGAAGTAGTAGTAGAGCATGCGTTCATTGGTCTCCGCGCGGCGGGCGATCTGGTCGACGCGTGCGCCGAACAACCCACCATTCGCGAACTCTTCGGCCGCCGCGAGCAGAATGCGGCGACGGGTGCCTTCAGGATCTCTTTTGATTTTCGGCTGATTCATGGTGGCATGTGCTTCGTGAGCCGCGTTATCCGGATCGCTCGCCGTCCAATTGCCTGGCCTTGCAACGGCGGCGCTGCGCGGGGCTGGTTGGTGGGATCACACCGTCCTGCGGTCTTACAAAAAAGCGCTTCGATTATGGCACATGCTTCGGTAATAACAACTGGGGAAATCGGCGATAATACGCATTTGACCGATCGCCGAACGCCCTTGCTGTGCCGTGTTGACGGTGACCCTGGCGGCCGGGCGCCTCACGCGGTTTGCGCGATGTCTGCGAATGCGTCCCGGTGCACACCCAATGGCGCACGCCAAATGGCGCACACCAAACGGTGCGCACCCAATGGCGCAGTTGAAACCGCATCCATTCGATCACAAGCATTCGCCGCGCCGGTGAACGGCAACAGCATGTCCCCCACGTCTTGACCGTGACAGAATCCAAAACATTCGCGGATCTCATCGAAGATCTGCTGCCCCAGACACAATGCACGAAGTGCGGCTATCCCGACTGCCGCGCTTACGCCTTAGCCATCGCGCAGGGCGAGGCCAGCTACAACCAGTGCCCGCCCGGCGGCGCGGAAGGCGTCGCGCGGCTCGCGAAGCTGCTCGGCAAGCCCGTGATTCCCCTGAATCTGGACCATGGCGTCGAGCGAGCGCGGCCCGTCGCGTTCATCGACGAGAGCCTGTGCATCGGCTGCACGCTGTGCATGCAGGCTTGCCCCGTCGATGCAATCGTCGGCGCACCGAAGCAGATGCACACGATGGTCGCCGAACTGTGCACGGGCTGTGACCTGTGCGTGCCGCCCTGCCCCGTCGACTGCATCGAGATGATCCCCGTCACGGGCGACAAGACGGGCTGGGATGCGTGGAGCCAGCAACAGGCCGACGCCGCGCGCACGCGTCACGACGGTCGCCGTACGCGTCTCGCTGCGGAGCGCGAAGCGGCCGAGGCGCGCGCGGCAGCCAAACGCGCGGCGGCGGTATCGGCGAGTTCGCCGGCCCCGGCGGCGCCGGCCGTTGGCCCCGCCCCAACAGAAGCGACAGTCGAAGCGGTCGCCGCGCCCGTCGCCGACGCCGAAGCGAAGAAACGCGCGATCATCCAGGCCGCGCTCGAACGTGCGCGCGCGAAGAAGGCGGAAAACGCCGCGCAAGGTCTCGGCCCCAGGAACACGACCGCGATCAGCGCAGAAACGCAAGCGCAGATCGACGAAGCCGAGGCACGCCGTCGCCGGCTGGGCATCGCTAACGACAATTCCGAATCCGCACCCAAGCCAGACGTCGATCAACCCAAAAAGTCCTGACCGAGCCGCATGAACGCGACCAAACGACGTGCGATCTACGAGACGCTCCAGAGCCTGAACCCGCATCCGACGACCGAACTGGAATACTCGACACCGTTCGAGTTGCTGATCGCCGTGATGTTGTCCGCGCAAGCAACGGACGTCTCCGTGAACAAGGCGATGCGCCGGATGTTTCCCGTCGCCAACACGCCGCAGAAGGTGTTCGACCTCGGCGAGGAAGGCGTCGCCGACTACATCAAGACGATAGGCCTGTATCGCACGAAAGCGAAGAACGTGATCGCGACGTGCCGCATCCTGCTCGACCAGTACGGCGGCGAAGTGCCCGACGGGCGCGAAGCGCTGGAGAGCCTGCCGGGCGTGGGCCGCAAGACGGCGAACGTCGTGCTGAACACGGCATTCGGCCAGCCGACCATCGCCGTCGACACGCACATCTTTCGGGTTGCCAACCGAACGGGCCTCGCGCCAGGCAAGGACGTGCGCGCCGTCGAACTGGCGCTGGAAAAATTCACGCCCGCCGAGTTCCTGCAGGATGCGCATCACTGGCTGATTCTGCACGGGCGCTATGTATGCAAGGCGCGCCGGCCGGAATGCTGGCATTGTGTGATCGAGCCGCTGTGCGAATTCAAGCCGAAGACGCCGCCGCCCGATCTCTAAGCGCCGCGGCACGGCGCTTTCAGCGTGTCGCGCCATCCGTCTGCGCGCGCTGCGGGCGCGGCGTAAAATGAACGGCTGCTGGCGACGTCCGAGCCGACGCACAGCGCAAACAGCCCGCCCCACTCGCTTTCACCGTCCGAAGTCCATCGATGTTCAATCCCAGCCGCGACGAAGTCCGCCGTTTTTTCACCGACACCTGGCGCAAGCAGCGCGCGGGTGAAATCCTGACGCCGCTCGAAGCGATCGCCGCCGACTGGATCATCGAGCATCCCGAGTATCACGCCGAGCTCAAGGACGCCGAGGCCGCCTCGGCGCAGGACTACTCGCCCGAACGTGGGCAAACCAATCCATTCCTGCATCTGTCGATGCATCTCGCGATCAGCGAGCAGCTGTCGATCGATCAGCCGCCCGGCATTCGCGCCGCGCACGACCGGCTCGCCGCGCGCCTCGGCTCCACGCACGACGCGCAGCACGCGATCATGGAGTGCCTGGGCGAAACGATCTGGGAAGCGCAGCGCACCAACACGCCGCCCGATACGGACGCCTATCTGCAGCGCATCGAGCGCCGCGCGACGCGCGACTGACTGACGGCGCGAACCTTCGCGCCAGCTGAAACCCGTTGCACGAAAACAAACACCCCGCCAAGAAGCGGGGTGTTTGTCGTGATCCGTCAGCGAACGTGCAGCAGCTTACTTCTTCTGCACGAGGTCGCCGTCCAGCGATTCGATGTACGCGGCGATGTCCTTCATGTCGCTTGGCGAAAGGCTTTGCACCTGCGCCTGCATGATCGCGTTGTTGCGGCCGAGGTGCGGGTTGCCCGTGCCCATCTGATACTGGCGCAGCGCCCAATAGACGTAATCCGCGTGCTGACCGGCGAGCTTCGGATACTCGGGCGTCACGGGCTTGTTCAGATTCGGGCCGTGGCAGGCCGCGCAGTTGTGGCTATCGGAGAGCGCCTTGCCGTTGGCGGCATCCGCCGCGTGCGCGTTCGATGCGACGACAAAACCGGCCAGCGCGAGCGTCGCGCATGCAGCCTTGACCACCGTATGAAGTGCGTGGGGATGCTTCTTCATGAATTCTCCTGTGTCGACGGACGTTTGCGCTTTAGCGCCTACCGCCGTCCCATGCAAACTGGTTGCGCCGCGAACTGAATGAACCGATGACGCGCTGGCGCGCGCCGCCCGTCATTTGTCGGGATTATTCTTCGAAGAGGCCGTCTGCACCGAGTAATACGCGGCGATGTCGGCGATGTCCTGGTCGGTCAGGGTCACAGCGATCGCGTGCATCGTGTCGAAGTGGCGGTCGCCCTTCTTGTACGCGTGCAGCGCGTTTTCGAGGTAGGTCCGGTTCTGGCCGCCCAGCATCGGCACCCGGTACACCTCGGGGTAAGCCGTACGATAGTCGGGAATGCCGTGACAGCCGATGCACATCGCGACCTTGCCCTGGCCCGCCTTGGCGTCGCCCACGATATCCGCTGCCTGCGCAGTTGCCGCCAAAGTTGCCGCAAAACCCGCGGCCACCGACATGGCAGCGACCACGACATGTTTGCCAACGAATTTGTTCATAGCTCTTTTAACCTGGCTTGAGGGGGAACGGGCGCCCAAAAAGGCTACGGCCTGCGCCGTTTTACTTGTCTGGGTTGCCACGCAGGCCAAAAAAATCGGCCCAATTGTACCGCGACGCCGCGCCGGGCGTCCACCCGACAGGACCCGACCCCTGTCCCGGCAAAGCGCCGCGCCACAAGGCGTCGCGCGAAATGCCGAAATGGGACAGTCACAACCGGCTTCCGTCCGGGCGCGGCGGATTGCCGCATGCGGAAATCCGTCTCTTGCACGCGCCGCGCATACCGTCCGACGCGGCTGACACCTTACGCGCGCCCCGCGGAGCACAACAGGCCTTCTGACTTATACTGGAATTTTTCCCGAACGAGCGTCCTGTCATGCGTTTCGAAGGCTCATCGCAATACGTCGCCACCGACGACCTCAAGCTCGCGGTCAATGCCGCGATGACGCTCAGGCGGCCCCTGCTGATCAAAGGCGAGCCGGGCACGGGCAAGACGATGCTCGCAGAGGAAGTCGCGGCGGCTCTCGACATGCCGCTGTTGCAATGGCACATCAAGTCCACCACGAAGGCACAGCAGGGTCTGTACGAATACGACGCCGTATCGCGCCTGCGCGATTCGCAGCTCGGCGACGAGCGCGTGAAAGACATTCGCAACTACATCGTTAAGGGCGTGCTATGGCAGGCGTTCGAATCGGATGAACAATCGGTGCTGCTGATCGACGAAATCGACAAGGCCGACATCGAGTTTCCGAACGACCTGCTGCGCGAACTCGACCGCATGGAGTTCTACGTGTACGAGACACGCGAGCTCGTGAAAGCGAAGCACCGGCCGCTCGTCATCATCACGTCGAACAACGAGAAGGAGCTGCCTGACGCATTCCTGCGCCGCTGCTTCTTCCACTACATCAAGTTCCCCGATCCGTCGACGATGCAGCAGATCGTCGAAGTCCACTATCCGGGCATCAAGCAGGAATTGCTGCGCGCCGCGATGGAAAGCTTTTTCGAGCTGCGCAACGTGTCGGGCCTGAAGAAGAAGCCGTCCACCTCCGAACTGCTCGACTGGCTCAAGCTCCTGCTCGCCGAAGACATTCCGCCCGAAGCGCTGCGCTCGAAGGATCAGAAGCAGATCGTGCCGCCGCTGCATGGTGCGTTGCTGAAGAACGAACAGGACGTGAGCCTGTTCGAGCGGCTCGTGTTCATGAACCGCAACAACCGCTGATTGCGCCACGTCAGGCCAACACGGACGGAGACAAGGGCATGCTGATCGACTTTTTCTACACGCTGCGCGCCGCGAAGCTGCCCGTTTCCGTGAAGGAATACCTGACGCTGCTCGAAGCGTTGAAGGAAAGCGTGATCCGGCCGTCGCTGGACGAGTTCTACTATCTCGCGCGCATGACGCTCGTGAAGGACGAGCAGTATTTCGACAAGTTCGATCAGGCGTTCGGCGCGTATTTCAACGGCGTTGCGCAGAAGGCCGATCTCGCGCTGGACGTGCCGCTCGACTGGCTGAAAAAGAAGCTGCAACGCGATCTCAGCCCGGAAGAGAAAGCGCAGATCGAAAAGATGGGCGGCCTCGACAAGCTGATGGAGCGCCTGAAGGAACTGCTCGACGAGCAGAAAGGCCGCCACGAAGGCGGCAACAAATGGATCGGCACGGGCGGCACGTCGCCGTTCGGCAATGGCGGCTACAACCCGGAAGGCATCCGCATCGGCGGCGAGTCGTCGGGCAGCCGGACGGCCACGAAAGTGTGGGACCAGCGTGCATACCGAGACTACGACGATCAGGTCGAAATCGGCACGCGCAACATCAAGGTCGCGCTGCGCCGCCTGCGGCGTTTCGCGCGCGAAGGCGCCGCCGAAGAACTCGATCTGCCCGACACGATCCGCAGCACGGCCGCGAACGCCGGCTGGCTCGACCTCAAGATGGTCCCGGAGCGGCACAACAACGTGAAGGTGCTGATGCTGCTCGACGTCGGTGGATCGATGGACGATCACATCAAGCGCACGGAAGAGCTGTTCTCGGCCGCGAAAGCCGAGTTCAAGCACCTCGAGTTCTACTACTTCCACAACTGCGTCTACGATTTTTTGTGGAAGAACAACCGCCGCCGCCATGTCGAGCGGATGGCGACGTGGGACGTGCTGCACAAGTTCACGCCCGACTACAAGCTGATCTTCGTCGGCGACGCGACGATGAGCCCGTACGAAGTCCTTCAGGCGGGCGGTTCGGTCGAATACAACAACGCCGAAGCGGGCGCCGTCTGGCTGCGGCGGCTCGCCGACCATTTCCCGCATCACGCGTGGCTGAACCCGGAACCGGAAGGCTTGTGGGAATACCGGCAGTCGGTTTCGGTTATACGTGAAGTGCTCGGCCACCGGATGTATCCGCTCACGCTCGCCGGCCTCGAAACGGCGATGCGCACGCTAAGCAAGTAAGATCCCGGGTTTCCCCGTCTGCCAGGCGAGCCGTAGCGCAACGACGCCACGGCCGCAGCTGCATTGCGCGCGCTGCCCGGCCAGCACCCATCACACCAACGACGCTACACAGAGACACGCAGGATGACCTCTTCCTCCCCCGACTTCTCCCGCGCCGCGCGCACGCCGCTGCGGCCATTCGCCGATACGTCCCTGTCCGCGCTCGTCGCCGGTTTCGTCGCGATGATGACGGGCTACACCAGCTCGCTCGTGCTGATGTTCCAGGCGGGCCGCGCCGCGCATCTGAGCGATGCGCAGATTTCTTCGTGGATCTGGGCGCTGTCGATGGGCATGGCGCTCTGCACGATCGGCCTATCGCTGCGCTTTCGCGCGCCCATCGTGGTCGCGTGGTCGACGCCGGGCGCGGCGCTGCTCGTTTCGTCGCTGCCGCACGTCGCCTATCCCGAGGCGATTGGCGCGTTCGTCGTGTGCGCGCTGCTGCTGACGCTGATCGGCCTCACTGGCTGGTTCGACACGCTGATGAAGCGGATTCCGGCGGGCATCGCGGCCGCGCTGCTGGCGGGCATCCTGTTCGAGATCGGCATCGAGATTTTCCGCGCTGCGCAATTCCAGACGGCGCTCGTGCTGGCGATGTTCTTCACCTACCTCGTCATCAAGCGTTTTGCGCCGCGCTATGCGATTCCGGCGACGCTCGTCGTCGGCACGGCCGTTGCAGGCGCGCTCGGGCTGCTCGATTTCAGCCGCTTTCATGTGGCCTTCGCCGTGCCTGTGTTGACGCTGCCCGCGTTTTCGCTGTCGGCGGTGATCAGCATCGGCATTCCGCTGTTCGTCGTGGCGATGGCGTCGCAGAACGTGCCGGGCATCGCCGTGCTGCGCGCGGACGGCTACCAGACACCGTCCGCGCCGCTGATCGCGACGACGGGCGCGGCTTCGCTGCTGCTCGCGCCGTTCGGCTCGCACGGCGTGAACCTCGCGGCGATCACGGCCGCCATCTGCACCGGGCGCGAAGCGCACGAAGACGGGAACAAGCGCTATATGGCGGCCGTCTGGTGCGGCGTGTTCTATCTGATCGCGGGCATTTTCGGCGCGACGATCGCGGCGCTGTTCGGCTCGCTGCCGAAGGCGCTGGTGGTGTCGGTGGCGGCGCTCGCTCTGTTCGGCTCGATCATGAGCGGCCTCACCAACGCGATGCAGGACGCACGGCAGCGCGAAGCTGCGCTCGTCACGTTCATGGTGACGGCGTCCGGCCTCACATTACTGTCGATCGGTTCCGCGTTCTGGGGACTCGTCGCGGGACTGGTGACGCATGGCGTGCTGAACGCGCGGCGCGGCTGACGAAGGTGACAGGTTAGCGGACAGCGAATGAAATGCGAAAGGCGGAAAGCGCCTGGCGACATGGCGCGAACGGACAGAGGGTGGCCCTGTCAAACCACCATCATCCGATCCGCCATAGAATAGAAGTAGCGGGCGGCGTTCCACGGTAACATCCCCGGTTTCAGACGTGGACATCGCAGATGACGCGCCTGCACGGCCGTTTACGTGGCAAAGCGAAACGCATTGCGGCCTCGCGCCGCGTCATCATTTCCTGGACCATGGCGCGCGTGCGCCTCGAAGCGAAGGCTCGACATGACAACTGCACTCGATCAACTCAAGCAATACACCACGGTCGTCGCGGACACCGGCGACTTCCAGCAACTCGCGCAATACAAGCCGCAGGACGCGACGACGAACCCGTCGCTGGTCCTGAAGGCCGTGCAGAAGGACGAGTACAAGCCGCTGCTCGAAAAGACCGTGCGCGATCACGCGTCGAAGCCCGTCAGCACGGTCATCGACAACCTGCTGATCGCCTTCGGCACCGAAATCCTCAAGATCGTGCCGGGCCGTGTGTCGACTGAAGTCGACGCCCGTTTGTCGTTCGACACGAAGGCGTCGATCGAGAAAGGACATGAACTCATCAAGATGTACGAGGCGAAGGGCATCGGCCGCGAGCGCGTGCTGATCAAACTTGCTTCGACGTGGGAAGGCATCCGCGCTGCCGAAGTGCTGCAGAAGGACGGCATCCACTGCAACATGACGCTGCTGTTCTCGCTGGCGCAGGCTGTCGCCGCCGCGGAAGCAGGCGCGCAACTGATTTCGCCGTTCGTCGGCCGCATCTACGACTGGTACAAGAAGAACGCCGGCAGCAACTGGGACGAAGCGCGCGACGGCGGCGCGAACGATCCGGGCGTGCAATCGGTGCGCCGCATCTATGCGTACTACAAGAAGTTCGGCTACAAGACGGAAGTGATGGGCGCGAGCTTCCGCACCACGAGCCAGATTCTCGAACTGGCCGGCTGCGATCTGCTGACCATCAGTCCCGACCTGCTGCAAAAGCTGCAGGACAGCAACGACAAGGTCGAGCGCAAGCTGTTGCCGGAAGCGTCCAAAGACGCCGATATCGCGCGCGTGCCGACCGACGAGCCGACCTTCCGCTTCCTCGTCAACGACGAAGCGATGGCGACCGAGAAGCTCTCCGAAGGCATTCGCGTATTTGCTGCGGATGCCGTCAAGCTCGAGAAGGTGATCGAAGGTCTGCGTTAAGACCGACTCGCCTGACTCACCGCGCAAGCATGGCGCGCGTGGCCCGCAAGGCCCCGCGCGCTTTTTTGTTTGTCGCCCGTTTTGCGCTGCTTTTATCTACCGCTTCGCGCGCATTCTTTTCCCAATGTGTAAGCGTACTGTCTGCGCTTCGGCAGGTTTTACTTCGGTCAACACAGTTTCACATTCGACGCTGCAGCGGCGACTACAATCGTTGGCACGCGTGCGTTCAGTCGCACTCCGTCACTGCGCGTTCGCGCGAAACGACACGTCAATTCAATTGACAGGAGACAACGATGCAAGTCCAGCCCTATCTGTTTTTCAATGGCCGTTGTGAAGAAGCGCTCAAGTTCTACGGCGAGAAGCTCGGTGCACAAGTGCTGTTCCAGATGCGTTTCAGGGACGCGCCGCCGAACCCGCAGCAACCCATCCGCCCCGGCACCGAAGACAAGATCATGCATGCGTCGGTCAAGATCGGCGCGACGGAACTGATGGCGTCGGACGGCAACTGCGACGACACGCCCGGCTCCGGCACGCACACGGGCTATGGCCTGTCGATCACCGTCGACGATCCGTCGCAAGGCGAAAAGACGTTCAACGCGATTTGCGAAGGCGGCAATGTCGTGATGCCGTGGCAGGCGACGTTCTGGAGCACGGGCTTCGGCATGGTCGTCGACAAGTTCGGCGTGATGTGGATGGTCACCAACCCGCACGAAGGCGACAAGCACGCAAGCTGATTCGTCATTGACGCGCGGGCGCATCGCTCGCGCCGCGTTCGATGTTCCAGTTCGGCTCGCTCGCCGCGAGCAGCGCGCGCAAGCGCTCCACCTGCTCGGCGAAGCGCTGCGCGAGCCAATACGGCCCCTGTAAATCAGGGGCCATTTCTTCGCACGGTGTCTGCGCGCCCTGCTTCGCTTCCGGCGTCGATGACAATGTCGCCGCGTCCGGCATCCGAAACTGTGTCGCGCCCGCGAAGCGCAACGCGCGCGCGGCGGCGAGCAGCGTCAGGCGCACCGCGTTCGCCTCTTCGCCGCACCGCTGCGCGAACGCGTCGCGCCGATCCGGATGCGCGAGCGTGCCCGTCGACAGCATTTCGAGCGCGCTCAGCATCGAACGATGTAAACGTTGGATCTCATCTAGCTGCGCGATGGGCTGATCGATCTCCTTCGCGACCGACGGCATCAGCGAGCGCAACTGCACCAGCCGCTTGCCCATGCGGATGAACGTGGCGACCAGTTCGTCGCTGCCGACGGGCACGCCCGTCGTCATCCGCGTGTAGATGCGCGCGCATTCACGCAGGTTGTCGGCGAGCAGATAGCGCCATGAGTACGTCGCGTGCAACGGCAGCGCAAACGAAAACGCCAGCGCGATCACAATGCCGATCAGCACGTTCAGCGTGCGCCAGAGCCCCGTGTCGATTATGTTGTCGCCGTGGCCCGCGACGATGCACATCGTGATCGCCGTCAACAGCGCCACATAACCGGCGCTGCCGATCGCAAACCACGCGCAGACGGCGGCAATCACCGACATCAGTACGTAGGTTAGCGTCAGCGAATCGAACAGGTTCTGCTGCAGGATCAGCGCAAGACCGAGCGTCGCGCCGAGCAGCGTGCCCGCCGCGCGCTCCGCCGCTTTCTTGCGGATATTGCCGTGATGCTGCAACCCGCCAATCACCACCAGCAGCGTCACCGACGACCAGATGCCGTGCGGAATATCGATACCCGTCGTCGCGAGGATCGACACGAGCATCGCGAGGCCAACGCGCAGGCTGTGGAAGAACTTGGCGTGGCGATAGCGGAAATACGGCGACGTGACCGCGCGCACGAGCCGGCCGATGCGCGTGCGACGCGGTGCGAGACGCGTGGCGACGCCGTCGTTCGTCCCCGGCTGCGTGCCGGTGACCGGCTTGCGCGGCGGCTTCGGTTGCGGGTCGGAGAGAGCCATCCGTCATCCCAGGTTGGGTTACGCGGCAAAGACAGCGACCACACGAGCATAAACGATGTCGACGCTCGTCCCCAGTGTGGTCCAGCCATCCGGGACAGCGACGCCCCGCGCCGCGCCAATCGGGTAGGGTGAGGGGTCACCCCCTCAGCCCTCCCACACCACCGTACGTGCGGTTCCGCATACGGCGGTTCAT
>NZ_JAWRXV010000499.1:0-306 GCF_046534875.1 Paraburkholderia sp. SIMBA_054
CGTATGAAAAGCGGCCTTCACGCGCGGCTTTAACCGATGCAATCGTGCGTGAATATAAAACGCCGTTGCTTCGGGCTTTCCTTCACCCGACACCACATGTCCGTCGAAATCGCAGATTAGAAGCCGCGATGCAGTGATCTCCGAGAACGCATAGCCATACGGATTGACGAAGAAGAGATGGTCGTGTCCGGGCACGACCGCCGAGAAATGGTTGCAGATTCCCTCTTCAAAACCGTATTGCGCCGCTAGTTGAAAGCATGCCGCTAGTTCGATACGGGCCTCCATGACAGCGTCGGAATCGAGTCG
>NZ_JAWRXV010000500.1:0-306 GCF_046534875.1 Paraburkholderia sp. SIMBA_054
TCGGCGCGTTTTTCAGCATGAGCGCAAAGCCCATATTGTCGGCCACCGTCATATGCGGATAGAGCGCATAATTCTGGAACACCATAGCAATATCGCGTTCCTTGGCGCGCAAGTCATTGACGACACGCGGGCCGATGGCGATTTCGCCATCGCTGATTTCTTCTAGCCCTGCGATCATGCGGAGCAATGTGGATTTGCCACAACCCGACGGGCCGACCAGAACGACGAACTCACCGTCTTCGATATTGACCGACACACCATGCAGAACGCCAACATTGCCGTACTTCTTGACTGCATTTCGGATGG
>NZ_JAWRXV010000501.1:0-306 GCF_046534875.1 Paraburkholderia sp. SIMBA_054
CGGATATTGAACTTTATATGACCGAGGGCGATCGGTTCGTTGATCCGGTTCGGGAAGGTATCGATTGCGTTCTGCGTGTGGGTCTCCTGCAGGATAGCGACATGATTGCCCGGCGTGTTGCGATGCTGGATGAGGTTACCGTCGCATCTCCTGCCTATCTTGCACGATTTGGGGAACCCCGACATCCAGATCAACTGACTGATGGCCATCAGATGATCGGCTTCCGAGCCAGCGGCAGCATAGCCCGTATGCCCCTGGAGTTTATGGTCGACGGCAAATTGCGAACAGTGACGATACCGGCTCCGG
>NZ_JAWRXV010000502.1:0-306 GCF_046534875.1 Paraburkholderia sp. SIMBA_054
GAAAAAACGGACGGTAAAGAATTAAAGGCATTAATTGAAAAGAGCACGGCAGCTGGTATGGTGATTGAGACCGTGATTGGGGATGCAGCTTACTCAGAGAAGGGAAATATTGAATACAGTGAAGAAAATAACATTAAACTAGTCGCAAAATTGAATCCTTCAGTTACACAGGGATTCCGGAAGAAGGAAGAGGAATTTCAATTTAACAAGGATGCAGGAATGTACGTTTGTAAGGCTGGGCATTTGGCTATCAGGAAAGCTCGCCAGGGCAAAAAAGATGTAGGGACGAATCAAACAGATACCTAT
>NZ_JAWRXV010000503.1:0-306 GCF_046534875.1 Paraburkholderia sp. SIMBA_054
GTCGCAACTGGGCAAGGGCATTGCGGTCGCATTCGTCGCCACGCTGTATGGCCTTGGACTCGCGAACCTCGTGTTCCTGCCGCTATCGGGAAAGATCCGCGCGCAGGTGGACAGCGAATTGCGTTTCAGGCGTTTGTACCTCGACGGCCTACTCGCGATCTCGCGAAAGGAATCGCCGCACACCATCGAAACGCGCCTGGCTGGCGACGTGCGCGAACGATCCGCCGAACTGCTCGGCTAATGGCTCGGCAATGCCTGAGCATCAATTCATAGCGGACTCGCGTGTATGAGCACTTCGACTGGCAG
>NZ_JAWRXV010000504.1:0-304 GCF_046534875.1 Paraburkholderia sp. SIMBA_054
CAGATGGGTTGCCTAGCACCAACCATCCTGACATATCGCTATGCCACGAGATCGGGAAAGTCCTTACTAATTCGGATCATGACTGCGACTGGGGGCGAGAATCATGCCGGGCCTAGCTGGCCAAATCCTCGATTGTCGAGGAATGAAGATAGTAACGGGGCGGTGTTTGCTGCGCAAGCGGTGTGGTTTGCTTGTGTTTTCGCTGGCATCCGCGCTACGGTGTTTGTCGTTCAAGCGTCGCCCCTGTGCGGGGCGGCACCTACTTTTCTTTGCCGCCGCAAAGAAAAGTAGGCAAAAGAAAGCG
>NZ_JAWRXV010000505.1:0-304 GCF_046534875.1 Paraburkholderia sp. SIMBA_054
CTCAAGATTTAAACTGATGACAGAAAACTATAAAGAATCAGGACAACTACTCAGTAAAGTAGACAATGCAACACTGGAAAAAGGCACAGATGACATGATTCAATACTATTTTTATCTCTTCAACGGCATGTATCACTTTTATGAAAAAGATTTCATCGAAGCAATCAACTTTTACAGAATCGCAGAGAGGAAGCTTAATAAAGTGCCCGACGAAATAGAAAGGGCAGAATTTCACTATCAAACTGCGAGTGCATATTACGAAATCCGCCAGAATTTTTTCTCACTAAATCACGCTGAAAAAGCG
>NZ_JAWRXV010000074.1:0-48806 GCF_046534875.1 Paraburkholderia sp. SIMBA_054
CGCGTCAAGTGTTCGCTTCGCCGGGCTGAAGCCCGCACTTGACCCGCCAAGCCACCCATTCGAGATTTGAAAGAAGCCAGAAATCGAAGCCCGACGCCGTCGCCAATTCAAGTATCGACGGCGGATTGACGGGGACAACCGTGAACGCGGCCTCGACGATGTTCTTCTCGTCGCTGGGCAGCGTTTTCCGCTGTCCGGAATTCGCCTAAACCGGCCCGTTATATCAGACTCTCAAACGGCAATTTCGAAACTGTACCCGGCCTGTGTGGAATTGCAGGCCGATAAAACCTTGCCTCGACTTGTTAGCAGGCAACTCTCCATTTGATACCAATGAACCGTTGAGTTTGACACGAACATCAGGGCCGTTAGCGGTGATGTGATACGTATTCCAATAACGATCACCAGTGTCTCCATCGGGTGCTGGAACAGTCGCAGCCCATTTCGTTGCTGCCGAAATTCCGTAGATTGCACCCGTTTTGTGCTTTGAGTCCCCATAGATTGCTATCGGTACCCGATTTGCATCGAAGTTCTTCCCAAGCTCGTCAATCTGAATTTCTGTGGCAGCATTGTAGAAAGCTGTACTTTCGGCGGCTGAGGAAAAGTTAACATTGCGGGGATCCGGAATCCGCAGAAACACGCCGGAATTTGCCGTCGTCGGAAGTCTGAACGCTTTCCACTGAATCGATAACTCAAAGTCATCAAGCATGAGCGGAAGAAAATAGATCCCAATGCCGCGTTGGTCAGGTTGCGTTTCTATGATGCTTCCGCCGAACAGTTCGATGATCCCATCGTAGGGTACTGTCTCCCAGCCGTCGCTGCGCGCAAGCGAGATGGGTCGGAATAGTGCAAGTTCGGTCTGAGCATCTACTGCAGAATGCCGATTTACGATGTCTTCGGCGACTCTTCGAGCAAGACAAAGACCCGTCAAAGCAGGGTTCGCGGAGCCCACCGTCGGAAACAGAGCCTGGTCGGCACAGTAAGCGTTAGCGATGTGGTGGAAGTGTCCGTTGACGTCGGTGACGGATTGATCCGGGGTATCTCCCATCCACAGTGTGCCTGCATCGTGAAACGTTGAACCGACTCCTTGTTGGTTGCTAAGACTGGGAAGCGTGAAATCACTGGTTCCGGCAACCGAAACATATTCCAAAGGGCCACCATTCGCGATGGCTCTCGCGATAGCGTGCGCCGTGTCATGCATTTCCTGCCAGATTTCGTCGTGGGCATGATCTTGCGGGTCCGACCTGAATTGCACCCACGCGCGTCTGTGACCGAAATCACTATCGAAGTCGGCATCTCCAGCGAGATTCACATAGTCGAACTTTGAATCTCCGACTGGAGCACTGCTTCCCCCCTTCACCTCTCCCGAAGCCCGCAGAACCAGGCTGATGGTTTCTGCACCAAACCCATTAGCGATTGCCCTCTGCATCTCCAGGTCGGGAACCATCCGATATATGTTGGCGTCGGGCCCACCATCGTTAGTCGCTGCATATAACTGAAACTGATAGCTGCCGAACGTCCCCTCGCATTGAATATGCAGGGCTGCGAGCTGCAGTACTTTTGCAAGATCGGTGTCTGGCCACTTCGTTTTGACGAACTTCTCCAGTTCGTCTCTGCCTGCTTTAAAAGCGATGTCCGCTCTGAGGTGAAACATGAAATTTCGCCCCATCAGTTCATCGTTTGGGGGACGTAGCCCCAAGGATGATAATGGAAATGATTCAAGGGCAAGGCGGGTGGATTCAATGCAACTTGCGGCGAGAACTGTCTGACAATGAGGTCCCAGATCGAGCGTTCGTTGTTGGCCTTCCACCTGCACCACGATTCGCGTAACAAGGCCGGTATTGATTCCAGGCGTATCGCTTTGCTCGCACTCGAGTCTCACAACGTGAGCCTTAGGAACAACAGCAATTCCAAGGTCTGTTCGACCATCGCCGTGATCCGCTCGTGTACTCGCTATCAGTGCCGGTAAGCTCGAATACTTGTCCAGAGCAAATAGCCCGGAGATGAATGACTGAGTCTGAACCGCAATCGGCGCGGCGATCACGGCCGTAATCCTCGTGTCAATATTGGCCCGTCGCTCGTTCAGGAAGGTATGCAACGCTCGATTCAGACCAATAGCGCGTTCATCAGATTGCGATATCGAGACCGGATCGAAGACGAAGTCGTCACTCGGAACAACGCCTATCTCGTACTCGACAGTTTCGTAGGCGCTAAGCGGGTCTCCTCTGTGCAGGACCGATTCGGAGAACGGATCGCGATGTTCTATTGGCCTGAAACCAACAGGCGATCCGACATTGACGACTGTCAGATAGTCGGCCACCTCTTTCGGCCATCTTTGCAGATCAGACGGCTGAAAACGCGGACACCATCCACCCCAGAATAGTCCCTTGCCGCCAATACAATAGGCTTGTCCGACGAACGGACGATTACTGCGCCAACCGAGCCCCCAAACCAGATTCCTTGTTACGGGACGCGCGCCCGATCCGCTGAATGTCGTGTTGAAGATGCCTGGGTCATATAGTCCGAGGTTAGGGATATTCTGAGTATGCTCGGAGACCAGAAAAGGGCCCGCATCGAGAACCAGGACGCGCAATGTATTACGCTCGCCAAAGCGTACGCGGCTCAACTCAAAAATCTTCGAAGCGCAATAGCCACCAAACAATCCCGCGCCTACGATCACCACGTCGATCTTTTTCGAATCGACTGTGGCCTCGTCCCATGTGTTACACGAATAGCGCGAGAGCACGTCCTTTGCAAACGTTGTGTTCTGAACGTCGATTGGATCCAGGGTGGATGTGAGGGCATAGATCGTCATCCTGTACTCCAGTATGAGTCGGGAGCGTAGCGTACGCAGGCAATTAGACTACGTGTGAGGTTTGTCGATCGGCCCCTCCGCACCATGCACCACGTTAGAGTAAAGGAACTGGACCGGGATGCGTTTTTTCCTGGTCGTAGCCTGTACCTCCTTGAACACGAGATTCAGATTTCCCTCTTCGCCAGCCTTGAAGATCGGCTGGTCACCGACTTCTTTTCCGTCTCGTGACGTCCAGCCCAGGAAGTCATTATTGTTTTCGCTGATCGCATCGTTGACATCCGCATCCGTTCTGAACTCGTTGATCTCGTGATAAAGCGTTCCGACAACGTTCTTCCACGGACGATCGAAAACCGCGATTCCGTTTTCCTTACCGTTGGCAAGGAGCTGCGAGTACACGTTGGCGGAATAGTAGAGCGTCACTTTTGTCTTGCCACGACGGATGTGAACGGAACCGTGATATCCGCCGAGCCCCGCGAGCGAAGAAGCGCCATCGAGCTTGAGTGAGGTGCCAGAGGGCAAAATCAGGTTGAAGATGCATGAGTCCAAGTCCGATTTGCGGATCAAGCCCGAATCGAACAGGCTGATCACGGTCTCATGCACCTGCGATTCGTCGACGGAGGACGGTTTGCTTTCATCCAGAATGAAGGACTCCCGCATGCTGCAATCAATGGCTTTGTGCGGGAAGTACTGGCTGACGACGTTATTCAGGCGTTTATCCTGCATCGCAAGCTCGATCGCTGTATCGATGGAAGCGATATCCTGTTCGACCCATGAAGGCTCCCCACCGAGATAGACGTTTTGGAACTCCATTTGCGGCACGACCTTTCCGCCGTGGAAAAGCAGATCATCGAGCGGCGACGGATCGATACCAGGCGCAATTGCCTTCGGCATTGGCCACTGCTGCCCAGGAAGCGCGGCCCCGTGGTAATAAAGCCTTTCTGCTTTTGAGCCGGGGCGGACCTGGATTCTCATCGGCTGAAATGCGTATCCGCCGTTAGTGTGCGGTTGAGCCATAGAACTTCTCCAGTTGGTAATGTCAGGTCGTCGTGACGAAGGCAACCGCCGGGCAGCGCGGGATCAGATGGTACGGATTGCGTCAATAGCGGGTGCAAAGAAATATGCGCCGCCCTCCAAATGGACAAAGTTGCCTAGCTCAAATTGTGGTTTGTCGGCCTTATTGCCAGACGATGGGGCCGCGCCTGCGAAGAATCTCAATGGGCCATTCGACTGCCCAATGATCGGATCGATGCCACTCTCAGTCTGTGAAAAAGCACCGTTGTTAGCCCACATTTGCTGCACGAATTCAAATTGATCTTCGATCGACGTCACGTAGCATTTGAAGAGCAAACCCCGTGTCTTGTCACCACCTGCCGAGCGCTCATTCAGTGCCTCGCTTTCGGTTACCTCCGGGCCGAACGTGATGCCCCGGCGTAACATCCGATGCGCCTGGGTAAACGCTTCGGCTTGTGCGACGTCCTCGGGTCTGGCCGGTGCCGTATTGCCAGGCACGTCATCCCGTGGATATGCCTTCCTGATGTGCGCTGCAAACGGACACTTGAGACCCTCTCTGTCATCGCCGAACTCGAAGTCGTTGACGTCGGGTGTATCCTCCGCAATCGTAGCGTCGTCGGCAAGCGGCGCCTTGATGATTGCGGCTCCCGATTTCCATCTTCCAACTAGCTGTGCGCCAAGGAGAGTGGGATTCATCGGATTGGAAGTTCCGGTGATGCTCAGCGCGGCCAGTTTGACTGAACGGTTGAACTCAGGCACTTTTTGCGCAAGCCGACGGAAGACCATAAAGGCACCGTTCTCCATGAACGGCACGGGGGCCGTCTTCGGAAGTCCTTTTTTGTTGAAAGAAGGAGCATTAGCATCCTGCCCCGGATAACCGAATACGAACTCACCCGGCCACAGCAGATCCTGTCCCTTCTGGCCTTGCGTGTCTTCGGCGCCCGGCGCTGTCGGCGTGAGCGGAACGCCCGCCGCAACCAGCCCGCGCACGCCCGGCTGGGAGATGCCATCGGCGTAGCCGAAGTGTTCATGCCCGCGAAACGGTTCGGGACGCACCTGACCCACTTCCGTGTGCAGCAGTTTCCAGCCGTTGTCGTCAGCGGGTGCCAGGCGCTGTGAGATGACATCGACGACCTCTGCGTGGCTGGCTCCCGTTACGATAAAAACGCCGTGCAGATCATGACTGGGACGTAACACGTTCCACGTCAACGCGGGCGGGTCGTCAAGGCGCTGCTGCCTGCTATGCATGCCGCCGCTGAATGCTTCCAGTCTGGACGGGTCGAGCCCCGGAACACCGAGCACAGACAGGCCCGACCACGTAAATGCGATATTCAGTCCTGGCGTAGGCAGCGCCTTGTTGCCGCTCTTGTTTGCGTCAATTCTCTTTTGTTGGTCCTGGCTCTCCTGGACGCTTGTCAAGGGCACTGAACGAACGAAGGTCTTGAACGCGTCGACATGTGTGATCTTGAAGAACATCAGATGCTCGTGACGTTTGATTAGCCCGTACAGAATGTCCGACTGAATCTTGTCGACTGGAAGAAGCGGTTCAGCATTTAGATCACGTGCCATTTCTTTCTCCTTTGGAGGATCTGCTTACGGAAGGCGTTCAAGCGAAAGTGCAACCGCGAGGGCGCGACGAAGACCCGCCTGTGTCGCGCGGCGTTCGTGAACAGCATGGCTCTTATTGAGACGCGCTCAACCGCTTCAGGCGCGACATACGCCGCTGGAAATGGACTTCATATGACTGTGCGTCCAACACATGGACGAGATAAGAGAAGACGTACGCAGTCGCGGCATTGCATAGGCCCATTCAGCAGTGCACGAATCAGAGACGATTCACTCGTTGTCTTTTCGTATAGCGCAGCGTATTTTTATCGTAATTGCGCTGTATGTTTGCGGGAGCTTAGATAGAAGCCGTCATGATGTCCAGGAGGGCATTGCGCGATATGTGCGCAAGCGAACAGTACTATCAATGGAACCGAAACTATGTTTTATACGCTCACTGCCTGCTTACCGAAGACGGTGCCGGACTGTGCCGATACTCGAAATAGTTTGTCTCAGCGCATTAAACGTTGAAATTGGCCGAGCTCAAACCGTCCGCACTCTCATTTTCACCAGATCCAAATTTCTTTATGTGGACACTACATGTCAACGACGGTGGACCGATTTAAGGAACAGCATCTCCATTTCGTTTTAAAGCAAACGAAAGTTGAATAGAACGATGTGGACCAACCTCAACGAGGGACAGTCTGCCGTGCTTTTATAAGTACTGGTCAAGCTCGATCTCGCACACACACACCGCTGCATCTTTGCAGGAGCCGATCATGTTCCACTGGAATCAGCCTTCGGTCCGAGCATCAATGCGAGTCGTCCACGTAGCGCTCGTAGCGTGCACGATGGCTGCATGCACGACCGCGCCCGTCGATCAGGTTAAGTACTTTTCCCAGGCGCTCAGTTCAGTGAATACACTGGGTCAGCCACTCATCGACGATCTTGCGGTTGCCGAGCGCGCGCAGGGACAGCGTGCCGCGATCAGGCGGTCGCAACGTGCCAACCCTGGCGAGGGTGAAGTCTGCTCTCACAATGACATGCCCTGGCTGCCCGTTAGTGATCATACCGGATTCATTCGCGGATTCTGTATAACCGACGCCGGCTATTACTCGCCACTCGGCGACCCGCCTGCGTCAAAGGCGATTCGCGGAGGGCTCACAGTGATCGGAAACTATGCGGACGTGTTGTCCACACTGACGGAGAATCGCAATATCGATGCTGCATTGGGACAGATTGGCACGCTCAGTTCTGACGTCGATGCGCTTGCTGCTATTGCCGGCGCCGCTGCTCCGCCCATTGCGGGTGCGGCAGCCGCGTTGAAGCCAATCCTTGAAGCTGCGGCCCGCCAGAGCAATGCGGCCGAGGCCCGGCGTCTGATCCTCGAAGGTGCGCCTCATGTTAGCGCGTTAATCGATGCGATTCGGCGGGCGACGCCGGCGATCTTCCTGACGCTTATCGAAGGACCTTCCACTGCGCTTGTGTCTGCGCAGGTCGCAGCCACCCCTGCCCTCGCGACCGCCGAGATTGCGAAGGTCGACGCGTACCGCGTCACGGTGTCGAACTTCGTCGTATTGCTAGGCAAGTTGCAGGATGCGTGGGAACTCACGGTGGCTGCGGCACAGTCGCCACAAAGTCCCGTCACGCTCGCGCAACTCGCGCAGCGCAGCGGCGAACTGAGGGCTGACGCCGACGCTGCGCGGCGTGCCTTCTCGTTCATTCGGGCAGGCGGCATGTCGGCAATGAATCCATGAGCGCGCTGCGCGTCGCCCGATCTAGCGCGACGTATTTCAAAGGCAGGAAAATGGAGGTAATGATGGCAACCACACAGTTCGCGCAAGGCGCGCTTGTCGACGCAATAGCGCTATTGATGAAGCGGCGTGCGAATACAACCGACGCAGCAGAGAAAGATCAGATCAGCGTTTCGATAGGCACGCTGGACGGGTTGCTCCAGGACATGGACCAGGCAAGCCTTCTTGATGCAGCCAACGACGTGACCAGTGCAACGGTTGAACTCGAAAAGGTTGTTGGCAGCGCAAGGCTCGGTCCATTCGATACTTACCTCGCCGATATCCAGAACATCCTCCAGCGACTTCAGACGACTCTTGGACAGATGCATGCGAGCGAAGCATTGCCGCCCGCTCCCGATGTGCCGCAGGCTTCAGTGCACGCCGACGTCGTTCAAGCGGCCGCTCCCGCCGCTGTGCCGGGAGCGCCAGGCAAGTCGACGGCGTTCGCCGATCTGAAGGCTGAGTACGAAGCGTATTTCAACGCCTGCTTGCCAAATGACGATCGCAAGGCAAACGTGCAGCACTACATTTCGCAGTTGACGCGTTTCAAGGACGTTTATAAGAGCGTCGGTGACGGACTGGGCATTCCGTGGTGCTTCGTCGGCATCGTCCACGGTCTGGAGTGCGGGTTTAACTTCAATGAACATTTGCACAACGGCGACCCGTTGACGGCGCGCACGGTGCACGTGCCTGCGGGACGACCGGCGGCGGGGGCACCGCCGTTCACGTGGCGAGAAAGCGCGATCGACGCAATGGTGTTCGAGCACTACGCAAACGAGGCGGATTGGAGCATTCCACGCATACTGTATCGATTCGAACGCTACAACGGCATGGGTTATCGCGCGCTCGGCGTGCCAACGCCTTATCTTTGGAGTTTTTCGAATCTCTATAAGCAGGGGAAGTTCTCGTCAGACGGGCATTTTGACGCAACAGCAATCTCCCAGCAATGCGGTGCAGGCGTGATGCTCAAGGTGCTGCAAACGAACGGATTGCTATGAAAGTGCCATGACCGCACCTGCTACACCTATCGTCGGCCTGATGGAGAAAGCTCATGGATTCCGCTTTCCGGCTGCTGGTGCTGCTGTCCACGCTCGCTCTTTGCGCATGTGCATCGCACGAAGCCTACCGTACCCATCTGATCGACGCGTCCCGCGACACGCTCCATTGTCCTGCTGACGTCGACGGCGCGACGATCGACGCATGTAAGCACGTAACGCCGGAAATATTCGACGATAAATATGAACTCCATTTCGTCGAATTCGACGACCAGGGGTGGCTGCATCCCAAGGAAAATGAGAACACTGGCGCAACGACAGCCGATCAATCGTCGCAACAGGTCGACGCATTGATGGCACGTCTCAAGCAGTTGCTCCAGTCAGGAAGCGACCTGAAGGTCATCGTTTTCGTGCATGGCTGGAAGCACAACGCCGACGCCGACGACCCGAACGTCAAGGACTTCCGCCGGCTTCTCGAGCGCGCCGCTTCCGACGAACTGTCGCAGGCGAAGCAACGCAAGGTGGTTGGCATTTATGTAGGCTGGCGCGGCAAGCCGTGGCTCGTTTCCGACCCATTGCTCAATCTGTCTTTCTGGAGCCGCAAGGACACGGCGAGCCGCGTGTCAGTGGGATCGGTACGCGAACTCTTCGCGCGCATCCGAAGCCTGCAACGCTATTTCAACACCCAGGCCGTGAACGAAGATGCGCCACCCCGCATGCGCACGCTGATGATCGGACACAGCTTTGGTGGATTGATACTTTACGCCGCGACGGCCGGTCCATTGATCGAGGTGCTGACAGCACGGGAAGATCTTGCGGATTTGCCGTCTATCCATCCCGGCCCGCAAGACGCCAGGAAGCGCTATCAGGAGACCGAGCGTATCGCCGACATGATCGTGCTGGTCAACCCCGCCTTCGAAGCATCGCGCTTTGAAGCGCTGTACCGCGTTGCGAGCCAGCATCGTCACGCATGCTACGAGCCGCCGCTCCTGATATCGATCACGTCGGAAACCGACGATGCGACGGGCATCGCGTTCCCTGCTGGCCGGTTCATCAACACGTTGTTCGAACGTCCCACCTCTTCGGAGGAACAGGCTGCCGCGATCAAGAAAACGCCGGGCCACATGGCCCCTTACATCACGCACGAACTGCATGGCGGCGCGCCATCGGAGGCACAAGCCGTCTGCGGCGACTGGATTCCCGCCAGCGATCTCATGAAACTCGAAGGCCAGACGCTCGCCGAAGCTGTCGTGAGGAACAAAACCCGCGAGGTGCGCCAATCGACAGAATTCATTTCCGGTCTCAACACATCCGGCAATGCCGCGGACGGATGGACGCGCACTTTCTGCGGCGGTGCCCGGCTCGACGTCGTGAAGAACGACGCGGCGAATAACGGGCAGACGCTTGTCTGGAACGTGCGCTCTGACAAGGCGATCATCGACGGACACAATGACGTGATGAACCCCGCCTTGCTGGACTTTGTGCGCCAGATGTTCCGCGATACCGAACTCGCGCCCGAGATCACCAACGAGTGCCCCTTTCAGTGACGCAGTGTCGCGAGTGTCCGTAAGAGCCGGACGGGCGTAACGGGTTTGCACAGTATCGGGAACGTTTCCAGTGCAGATGCTTCGCCCGCTTCGGGCAGCGCGCCGTGACTCACGATCAGCAATACGGTCGCTCGCGGCCCGGTGCGCCGGCTGAACGCGTCGCGCATCGCGCGCAATGTCTGCAAGTCGCGGCGCTGGAGCTTCGATTCGTATTCGCACAGCACAGCATCGAACACGGCGCCCTCCTCGATCAGGTGCAAGGCTTCTTCCGCGTCTCGCACTCGCCTTAACACCAGGCCAAGCCGGTTCGCGCATTCGTCCGTGATGCAGTCGCCCTTGCCAGCCAGCAAGACGCTATTCACGTTCGACGTTCCGACGACGACTGCACCGCTTGCGCTTCGCATGCCCGTCACCGCCAGGCGCGCGTCGCCGATACGCACCGGGAAGCGAAACGTCGTGCCGCGTCCCGGCGCCGAACGCATCTTCAATTCGCCGCCCAACAACCCGACGAGCCGGCGCACCGTCTCCAGTCCGAGTTGAGGAAAGTCGTCGCGCTTCGCGCTCGTTTCCTGGTTCATGCCGCCCCGAATGAGCGCCTGCTCGCGCGGCGTGAATCCTGCACCCGAGTCGCGTACCTCGATATAGCCGCCGTCGCGTTGCCCCGCGCGTCGAAAACCGATCCAGATACCGCCTGTATCTGTGTGCCGAATGGCGTTCGAGACGAGGTTCTGCAATATCCGCTCGAGGAATCGCGGATCGTCGAAGATGACTGTGTCAGTGGGCGCGATCCGCAGTTTGAGTCCCTTCGCCGCCGCGAGCGGCCGGTAACTCAGGTCCATATGAGCAAAGAGTTCCGCGAGCCGAAAATGGGCCCGCGTCACCGCGGTACCCGCACTTTCGATCTGCGCGAGATCGAGCAACTGATCGAACAGGCGGTTCAGCGCTTCCACCCGCTGTTCGATATGTCCGGCGATCCGCGCGCGCTGCTCCGGCGTCGATTGCGTATCGATCAGCGAGCCGGCGAGCAGCCCAATCGCATGCAGCGGCTCGCGCAGATCACGGCTAGCCGTGGCAAGGGACCGGCTTCGCGCGGCGCCGGAGTGCTCCGAAATCTGCTTCTGCCGGGCGAGCAATGCGGCCATACGCTGCTGGTCCGCATGCGCTTTCATCATCCGTTGGTAGTTCGTGCAATATCGCCACACATACAGACAAACGAGAACGCCGACGAACACGCACATGAGCGCAAGCTTCACCCGGTCGCCGCCAGGCATATGCCAGTACAGTTGCATCGACGGCACGAGCACCCACGGAATCGCACTCGAAAAATTGAGCGGATCGAATCCCGTCGACATCACCAGCACCATGGCGATCACCGACAGCAGGATCGTGTGCACGAGCGGGAACTCGCCACCCGGTATGCTGAGTGCGAACCATGCCGATAGCCCCGCTGCCGCCGCAAGCAGCCCATTGCTGAGCGCATGCAGCGTGATCCAGCGGCGTGCGGGCAGACGCTCCGCCTCATGGCCATGCCAGAGACGCAACGCAGCGGCGGCACCCATGGCGGCGACATAGAACAGCACCCACACGGCGAATTGCCAGGGCGAACGCGTATTCGCCCAATAAACACCAACGAGTACCGTGGCGGCCAGCATATGGGTCGCGAGGCTGACTTGATCCATCGCGAACAGCGCGCGTGCACGATCGTCGTCGATGGCATGCTGGATTGCGTCGTCCGGCATCGTTCTGCCCCTCTCGTCACCGGCCTGCCGACCATCGGCCGGCAGTTGTCGCGGAATGGATACCGCGCGGTTCACCAGTTTCCCTCGAGCATCTTCTGGCTGTTGCTGATAATGACGGTCCAACCTGCATTTGCAGTCCCGCGCGCATGCTGATCGGTTGCGGCTTGCTGCGTGGCCGTGACGCGGACCGGCAAGCGCGCAATCGACTCGAGCAGGCTCAAGGCACTGTAAAAGCTGCGATCTACTTGCAAGGTCCAGCGGTTCTGCTCGCTGGCCGCGCGCGCCTGGTCCAGTGCGTCGTAGATCTGCACGGGAAACTTCACACCCGTCGATTCGATCCGGCTCATCAGCACATGCGCCCGATGTATCTCCTCGCGTATCGGTGCCTCGGGCACGTAGGGAACCTGATCCCGTTCGCGCGTCCGCTCGACTCGCGCCGCATCGGCCTCTTCTCGCGAGGTCAGGCTGAACGCCCTGTAAAGGCGTAACAGATCGGGGAGCAGAGCGCGCATGATTACGGACCTCGTCGTGTGAAAAACACGACTCCATGCTGCCCGCCCCTGACCTCCGCAAAAACCGGCTATGCCGGGGGAAAAACGCCTCCAGATGATGGTACCCGACGCGTCCCCCACTAAGGAGGGATAGCAAACCTTGCGAACGGGCGTACCATGATTCCACCGGAGAAATCGCCATGGATAACCTGTACTTTCGCCACGTGCTGCTCGTCGAAGACGAAGGACTCACGCGCACCGCGATGAAGAGCCTCATCCTCTCGTCACAGCCGACGCTCGACATCGACGAGGCCAACGGCTTCGACAACGCTGTCGAGCGTTTGCGCAGCAAAGCCTACGACCTGATATTTCTCGACTTCCACCTGGGGCCGGATCACACGGGCATGGACCTGCTTCACTGGCTGCAGGAGAACGAGATGGCCTTGCACGTCGTGATGCTGTCGGCGCAGGACGATCGCGAAACGGTCCTCGACTGCATCAAGAACGGCGCCGGCGGCTTCATTTCCAAGGCCAGCGAAGGCGGCGGCGCGGTGTTCCGCGAAGCGATCGAAACAATCCTCGGCGGACGGGTCTATCTGCCCAATAGCGTGCTTGGCAAGGGCGGGCACACGCCACAGGCACCCGCACCCGCCAAAGGCATTCCCATCGATTCGCTGAACCTTCCTCCACGGCTTGCACAAACGCTCCGCTTCGTGCTGCAAGGGCTGTCGAACAAGGCCATCGCGCGCAAAATGGACATCTCGGAGAACACCGCGAAGGAATACATCAGCGACCTGCTGAGCCGCTTCAACGTCTCCCGGCGTACGTTCCTGATAGTCGAAATGGCGCGCCGCGGTATCGAGATTTCCCCCACTCAGGGCGCCGTGGCCTGAACGCCGCTGCGCCGGCTCTCTGTCAATTCGACCATGCGCGCTGCCAGATCGTCGGCGGAGATG
Source organism: Paraburkholderia sp. SIMBA_054 (assembly GCF_046534875.1). Lineage (NCBI taxonomy): Bacteria > Pseudomonadati > Pseudomonadota > Betaproteobacteria > Burkholderiales > Burkholderiaceae > Paraburkholderia > Paraburkholderia sp. SIMBA_054. Next base: position 12,890 of record NZ_JAWRXV010000074.1, read on the forward strand.
GGCTTGCTCAGCACACAGCGCTCCGGCAGCGCGCCCTGAGCATCCGCGATGGCCTCTCCCGTAATGACGAGGCAAGGCACGGGGCGCGTCAGATGGGTTCCGAGCAACTGGACCACATCATGCGCCGTTGAAAGCTCTGGCAGGCGGAAGTCGCTGATGACGAGGTCGGGCATGCGCTCGACGCCCTGTAACAGCGCTTCGAACTCCGCCAGCGAGCGCGCCGACTCGCACAACACGCCCCACTGGACGAACAGCGCGTTCATCGACGCCAGCACGAGACTGTCGTCTTCGACGAGCAGCACATACAGGCCCTGTAGTGAAGAAGGCGACGGCGTGACATCGACGAGCGGCGCGACGGCATCGCAGCCCGCGGGCGATTCTACCGCCGGCAGGCGCACCGAAAAGCGCGACCCGTACCCCACCGCCGATTTCAATTCGATCCGATGCCCTTCCAGCAGCGATACGACGGCATTGACGATCGACAGACCAAGCCCGAGCCCTTTCTCACGATCGCGTTCCGGATTGCCAATTTGCACGAATGGCTGAAAGATCGCGTCCCAATGCTGCGACGCAATTCCGATACCGTTGTCGACGACATCGATACGCACGTAATTCGGCATGCGCACCACGCCGACGATCACGATGCAGCGTCCCGCCTTCGCGGGATCCGCGTACTTGATGCCGTTGGCAACCAGATTGCTCAGCACCCGTGGCGCCCAGTCGGCGTCGCTGCGCACCAGCGCCCTCTTCTGGCCCGCGCGCCGCGCCCTGTACGTCAGTTCGACGCCGCGGCTCTGCGCAAACGGCGTCAATTGCTCGATGGTCTCCTGCGCCACGCGATCCAGATCGACACAGGAATAGTTCGGCGTGACGTGCCCCGACTCCAGCTTGGACAGATCGAGCACGGCGTTGAAGAGCCTCGCCATCAACTCCGACGCTTTGCGCGCCTCGCCGATCAGCTTTCCCGACTCGTCACTATCGTGCTTGTCGAGCGCCTCATCCGCTGCTGCGAGAAACAGGTTCAGCGCGTGCATCGGCTGCCGCAGATCATGCGCGGCGGCCGCCAGAAAGCGTGACTTCGCGCGGCTTGCACGTTCGGCGTCTTCCCGCTGCTGCTCGCGCAGCGCGATTAACGCGTCGGATTTCGCCTGCTGGTCGCGCCGCACGCGTTCAAGATCCTGGTGCTTCTGGGCCAGCTCGGCATTGACTGCCTGCAGTGCATCGTTGCTGCGCGCGAGCATGCGCACCGCGACGAAACGGTCCCGCACGTGCCGCTCTTCGCTGACGTTCACGCTATGACCGACCAGTGCGACGTTGGTCAGGTAGAACATCCCCGCGATGAAGTTCGCGGGTTCAAGCGCCTGCGTAACCAGTTGCGCCACGACGATCATGCCGATCACCCCCACTGTCAGCAGGAAGGTCGTCTTGGCGCGCAAGCGGAGAAAGCCAAACAGATAGAACAGGATCAGATAGAAGCCGACGAAGAAGTGCGTGAAGTTCAGCGGACGCGGCGCAAGAATGGTCTGCACCAGAAGGCACATGCACATGAAAGCAAGGCCCGTCAGCAGGATTCGGTGTGCGACCTCATCCCTGTCGAAACGAAGCCTGAACGCAAGCACGATACCGACCGTGGCGCCCATGACGCCAAGGCATCGAAACGCGAAAATCTCCGGAAAATACGGGCGAAACAGATCGTTGGTCTGCGCGAGGTTGATTTCCCACCAGCCGAAGCACGCCCAGATCAGGGTGCCGAGTATCAGCGCCGCCCGGCGGAAATCTGCGAAACGCCGGCCGTAATCGACGGTGAACTCGCGCTCGACCTGCGGATCGTCGAAGCGCGACGGCCAGCACATCAGGTCGACGAGCCACGCACTCGCCGCACCGAGCGCGGGCCAATGCTCGACGAGCCTGGAACGTGACACCGACGGCAATCTGAACAGGTTCATCGCATTCCACCGTTATCTCGCCCGACTGTTAGTGGTCCGTGAAAACACGCATGACTGGCGCGATGTCAGTTTCATTCTAGGCTTCGAGCGTCGTCTAAACAAACATTGAGGGCACAACAGCCGCCGCGTGTCGTATTTCCGTTATTGCACGCGTGCAAGGCTTTACGGACTAAACGAATACCGGCATACGTGATTGAAGCTCGAACGGCATCACTCGTGGCGAAAGTACTGTCAACGTTTTGGCAACGATGATGTGTAGTAGCAAGCATTCCTGCAATAGTCGCAAGCCAGATTGGGTAGATCGTTGCACCGGTTTGCAGCACGAATGCCGTGCGTGTTACCGAACGAACCAAGACGGTATTCGCCGTTTGACATCTTTGGGGCTTCGCCTATATTCCCCCGTACGCCGCCGGAACCATGTACTCACAACCAGAGTCGCTAGCCCTGCACGAGCGAACTTCTCGCGGCGAAACCCGCAGCAGGCCCCGACACCCGCGATGGGCACGAGGCCACACTCCCCTGCAGCGCTAACCGAATGACCCACACTGAACGTCTCGCACCTTCAGGAGGCGCGATCATGGATACGGTGCCGAAGTCAGGGAATCGCAGGATAACGCGCGCACTGTTCGCCACGGCCTGCGTGCTGACCGTGGCGTTCGGCTCGCTCATGCCGCGCTGCGCGCTCGTCTCCGCCAGCGCCGCTGCGGCGCCCTCCTCCGAAGCGCACGGGGCATCGGAAGCGGCCGCACAGAAGCTCGATGAAGCGCGCAGCGCATATCCGGCTGCAGCCATCGCGCCGCGCGTGTTGATCGGCGGCACGTCACAGGTCGACAAGGACGCGCCCAAGGACGAGGCAGCGGGCGGATTCACCGCACGTGGTGTCAAGCTTTATTCACGTAACGAGCAATGCTTTCCGACCGAACGCCGCAATCTGTTCAGTGAAGTCGACAAAGTGATCGTCGGCGACGACATGACACCGCGCCCGATGGACTATGCCGTAAAAAGGGGCGACGGCACCGGCAAGGTCGTGCCGGACGACGCGCGCGAAGCGATCATGGGTCAGAACACGTGGATGCTATGGGGAGAAGGCAACGAGGCATTCTGGGGCTGGGTACAGGAAAGCGGCTATGGAATCGCCGACTTTCTGGTGCTTATCGATTCACGCAACCACAAGGACCGCTTCGACGATGGCGGCATGATAAACCAGCCAGGGATGATCGAGAACGACAAGCCTATCCTTGGGCTGGGCCTGTACATCGACAAGGCCGACGGAAAAAAGGTGAAGCTCAAGGCGCCGGATGACGACATCGACGAGCATACGAAAAAGCCAGCAGAAACGGAGAAAATGCCGAAAGACGAACACCATCCGTACAACACGTTCTTCGAAGTCGGCGACCAGGCTCTCTACGACCAGACCATCAAACAGCTCGCGGACGACGGTGTCGACCCGCTCGTGTACGGCTATCCATCGGGCGTCGTGGGGCTCAGGCTCTTTCCGAATCCCGACTTCTTTGGCAAATCGAAAGCCGCGGAAGAGGCGCGCCGCTACTGGCAAGACCAGGTGACAAAGGACAACGGCAAAAGGTACTACTCCAAAACCGACAACTCCGTACACGCCGACCCGATGCTCGTGCGCCCGTTCCGCGTCGCGATGGCCTGCGCGTTTTGCCATGTGGCGCCGCATCCTCTTGCGCCACCTGAACATAACGATCGGCTTGAGTGGGGCAACCTGTCGAGCACGATCGGTAACCAGTACTGGTTACCGTCGAAAGCCTTCACGGTTCTAAAGACGGAAGACAGCTTTATCTGGCAGTACGTGGCGAGCCAGCAAGCGGGCACGATCGACACGTCGCTCGTCGTGACCGACCATATCAACAACCCGAATACGATCATGTCCGTGTTCGAAGTCAACGCGCGCATTGCACGGGCTCATGAAAATCCGCCAGAAGATCAAAGCGACATCGGCCTGACGTTACGCAGTATCGAAGATGCACCGCTCGTCACGCTCAACCCGCGCCACACGCCGCGCGTGCTGCTGGATGGGGCCGACAGTGTGGGTGTCGAAGGGGCGTTGCTACGTGTCTACCTGAACATCGGCGCGTATTCCGAGCAGTGGCGCCGCTTGCAGAACCCGATTATCGGTTTCAAGGCACAACAGCCATTCGACCTCGCGACGATCCGCGCGAAGTCCATCTTCTGGAATACCACCGAGCGTAACCGTGTGGGCGAACTGGAGCGCTTCCTGACGTACGTGTCGCCATCGCACGCGAACGTGACACAGCCGATGAAGCTTGCGACCACCCCCGAGGGCCGCAAGCGCATCGAGCAGGACAGCGCGGATATCGACGCTGGCCGCACGGTGTTTCTGAACAGTTGTGCCGTCTGCCATTCAAGCAAACAGCTGCCGGGTCAACAAATCATCTTTTCCGATAAGTGGCGCACGTTGACGGACAACCGTCCCGACACGCTTGTGATGCCGATGGATTTCGCCGACTGGAAAGCATTTACGCAAAGCGCGCCGTATGCCGCTTATCTGAAGCGGTTGTCGGATTACCTGAAAACCGATCAGGGGCAAGATCTGTTCACCAACAACTACCTGTCTACTGACATCCGCGTGCCCGTCACGCTGGTCGGTACGAATTCGCAGCGCGCGGTGGGGACGAATGCGATGCGCGGACAGATCTGGGACAACTTTTCGTCGGAAGGCTATAAGTCTTTGCCGGCCGTCGGCCTCGTGCATTTCTTCAATCCTTTCAAGAAGGATGGCGGTGTCGACGAGTGGGGCAATAATGACGCCTATGCGCCGCCCAGCGGCGGCCCGGGCTATTACCGCCCCGCTTCGCTTGTCAGCCTGTGGGCTACGGCGCCCTTTCTGCATAACAACGCACTCGGCATCTACAACCGCGCCCCGTCCGTGCACGGTCGTCTAACGGCTTTCGACGACGCCATCGACAAGCTGCTCAACAAGAACAAACGCACGGGCTCTGCAACCGTGCAACGCGACGTCAACGCCGCTCGCACCCTTCCCGATAAGGACCAGAAAGACGACTGTCATAAGCACCCGGCCAATCAAAGCGTAGTGTGCAACGCGTTGCGCGGCGACCTGCGGCAGACTTTCGCACAAGCCGGCCTCACGGGTCAGCCAGGTTTCAGTGACGTCGGGTTCATCTACCGGACGACGCAAGACTCATACATCGACTTTCGTCGCCCCTTCATCCGTCCGCTGCTCGACGGTGTGCTGGGACCGCTTACGACGTCCGTTCTCACCTTTTATCTCTGGCTGGTTCTGGCTTTGATCGCGCTCGTGCTCGTATTCATCGCACGCGCGCGGCTGGCGGCCATCTTGCTCGCCGTCACCGCGATCGCGCTGGCCGCGCTATTGCGGGGCACGGCGCTCGACACGATTTACCCATGGCTATGGAGCGTGCCCCTCGTACTGCTCGCCGCCGCATGCCTTTTCTTCGCCGCGCCGAACGCGCGCACGTGCGCGCGCATCTTCTTCGGCCTCGTGGCGATCGCGTTTCTCGCAACAGGAATCTACGCGAAGCTCTATGTAGACGGCCAGATCGACGACGTCAAGATCGGTCCCATTCCGCGCGGCACACCCGTGAACCTGGTGATGAACATCAACCCGGACGCGCCCGCGATCGATCTGTTCAATGCCGTATCGGCGCTCACGCGCGGCATTCTCCGGGTACATCGCGACAACCTCACGCAAGACCCGAATCATCCGTTCGCTGCACTCGCCGCATTTCAGGAAGAAGCGGCCCCGGCGCTGCTCAAGGCGAGCAAGTGTCCCGACTTCGTACTCGACCGTGGGCACTGGTTCGGCGAAGCGCTTACGGATCAGGAAAAGAAGCAGTTGAAGGCGTTCCTTGAAACACTTTGACTAGCGCCATCCGGTGACGGGAGCCGCCATGACTCGCGACAATATGTTCATTGAGCAAGCCGAAGACCGGAAAGCCACGCCGTTCGACTACGTAATCGTGGGCTCGGGCGCCGGCGGCGGCCCGCTCGCCGCTCGCCTCGCGCTCGGCGGATGCAAGGTTCTCGTGATCGAAGCGGGTGTCGATCCCGCAATCAAGCAAGACACCGACGAGGATCACTTCCTCACGCGCGCGGTCCCGGAGGACGGCGACGAGAAAATGCGTCAGGTCTATGCCGTACCGGCCTTCCATGGCCCTTCGACCGAAGATCCGCGAATCAGCTGGGAGTTCTCGGTCCGGCACTACAGCGACAACAAACGGCAGGAGGCAGACACCAAGTATTGCAGCAAACAGGACCCGTCCGCTAACGGCAAGCAGGGGCGAGGCGGCATCCAGTATCCACGCGCGGCCGCGGTAGGCGGCTGCACCGCGCATCACGCGATGATCGTCATCCGGCCCAACGATGCCGATTGGGACCGGCTTGCCGAAGACACCGACGATGCGTCATGGCATTCCGACAACATGCAGGGATATTTCCCTAAGATCGAGAACTGCCTGTATTACTCGGTTTACTCGCAGTTCGCGGGCCCCGTGATCGGTGCGCTGCAATGGATTGCGAAGCAGCTCGCCCCGCGCAGCCAGCTCGATCCCGTTGGGCATGGCTTCGACGGCTGGCAGAAGACGAGCTTCATCAATCCGCTCGTGATTGCCGCCATCGTGCGTGGCGACAAAACCTTTGTGCGTCTGCTGATCGACGTCGCACTGTCGAGGCTCGCCACGCGCGAGGGACGTTCGATGTTATACAAGGCGGTTACCCGCTTTCAGATCCTGCAGTTCCTCGATCCAAATGTACGTTCGCCGGACTTCACCAATCGCAACCATCTGTCGCTGATCTCGATCGGCACGGACGGCAGACGCCGTTTCGGCTTGCGCGATCACCTCCTGGACGTGTCGAAGCGTTACCCCGACAATCTTGTGATTCTCAACCCCGCACACGCGACACGGATCCTGTTCGAGGCGGATGACAAAGTACCTCGTGCAGTCGGCGTCGAGGTCAGGCTCGGCGCGCATCTGTACGGCGCGCGTTCGGCGCAAGTCGTGCCCGACAAAGCGCCCAAAATGAAGCGCCTCTTCGCACGGCGGGAAGTCATTGTCTGCGGCGGCGCGTTCAATACGCCGCAACTCCTCATGCTGAGCGGAATCGGCGATCGAGACCACCTGGACGAGAACCATATCGAAGGACCGCGTGATAGTAAAGGCGCGGTGGTCGCTCCCATCGTGCACCTGCCCGGCGTCGGCATGAATCTGCAGGATCGCTATGAGGTCAGCGTTATCACGACGACGAAGGAGGACTTTTCGACGCTCAAAGGCGTGACCTTCCAGCCCGGCGCAAGAGACGACCCTAAGCTCATGGAATGGCTGGACAAGGGCAGCGGACTCTACTCCACCAACGGCGGTGCGATCGCGTTGATGATGTCGTCAAAGGGCAATACGGCCGCGCAGCGCAGCGACCCGGACCTGTTCATCTTCGGTGTGCCAGCGGCGTTTCGCGGTTACTACTGGGGCTGGTCACGCGAGCTGCTGAGCAAGCTCAAGGGCGCTCCGCCGGACTCGCGCAATCTGTGGAGCTGGGTCATCCTGAAGGCGTACACGAACAATACTAACGGCAGCGTCCGCCTGCGCACGGACAAGCCGTTCGATACTCCGCAAATCGATTTTCATTCGTTCGACGATCCCGCCGTCGCGTCGCGCCAGAAATGGGAAGCGGACCTTCAGGCCTTGGAGGAAGCCATCGCCAAAGTGCGCGAGATCAACGGGCATGTCACGGTATTCAACGAGGAGGTGCAGCCTCGCGCCGATCTAACGGACGATGAGCTGCGCAAATGGATCAAGAACGAGGCGTGGGGACATCACGCGTGCGGCACCTGCCGGATCGGCAGCGACGCATGGCGCGCGGATACGCTCAACCTCGAAGACAGGCACGCCGTGCTCGACAGCCGCTTTCGCGTGCATGGCGTGAAAGGACTGCGCGTGGTGGACACGTCCGTATTTCCGCGTATTCCCGGCTATTTCATCGTCACGCCGACCTTCATGATCAGCGAAAAGGCGGCCGATGTATTGCTTGCCGATACGGACAGCTATCCGCACGCTCTTGAAGCCGCGGAAGCAAAAGCCATCGTCGCGCGTCGCGCGAAGGCGAACCGCGCTTCTCCGGCGGCCAATCCGAATGTCACGCTGCTACCCGACGATACGATCGGGCTCGCGTTGTCGGGCGGCGGCATCCGCAGCGCCACATTCTGCCTCGGGGTGATGCAGGCGCTCGCGAAACGTAAACTGCTGCGCGATGTGGACATCGTCTCGTCGGTTTCTGGCGGCAATCATACGGGATCGTTCGTCGGCAGACTGTTCACCCGTTTGCCGTCCACCGCGCGAGATCCCGCGCGGCGTGTCGAGGAAACGCTGACCGACCCCGCCTCGCCCGAGGTCGGATGGTTGCGGCAGAACGCGCAATACATCGCGGGCGGCGGCCGGCGCGATGTGATGTCGGACATCGCCGTCATCCTGCGCAACCTCGCGTCGATTCATGTCTGGCTAGGCACCCTGCTGTTCGGCGCATTCGGCGTGCTGCGCTGGATCGCGTCGACATGCCCGTTGCTCGCGAAGCCGCCGACGATCTACGGCGTCATACTGTCGAGCTGGTGGTGGTTGCCCGTGATCGTGCTGACGTTCGGCGTGCTGCCGCCTGCGATCGGCTACTGGCTGACCCTGCGCGACAATCTGCTCAAGAACTGGCGCGCGTGGCTGCCTCTCGTGACGTGGCTCGTGCTGCTGGGTTGCGCGATCTATGGACTCGCGCTCCCAGCCATCGCCGATTGGAGTGTCGTCGCGATCGTCGTGCTGGTGATCGCATGGATCGAACAGGAGGTCGTGCGCTGGGGCACGGCGTCTGCGTCCTCGCCGCGAGCGGAGCAGCAAAAGGTACCGCAACCCGCAGCAAAGCCCCCCGTGAAAACGACCGTCGTGCGTAACCGCCTGACGCGCATGCTCGGCACTGCACTCGTCGGTTTCGTCGTCAGCCTGCTCTGGGTGGCGCTCGATACGGCTGCGCGCAAGGTGACGAGGCTGTCGCTTCAACCGGTGCTGTGGTCGATGGCGGGCGCCGTGCCCTTGCTGCCGATGCTGCGGGGGCTCGCGGTCACCGCGCTGAAGCGGCCTTCCAGTGGGCAGCAGACGAAGATCGCCAGCGGCCTCGTGCTCGATATCCTGTTGGGCGTGCTCGCGTTCGTCATCGTGTTCGCGTTGCTGCTGTTTCTCGACGCGCTCGTCTATATCGCATTCGACCGCGATGTGACCGTGAGCCACTGGCTCGTCGTCACGGCGCTGCTCACGTCCGTCGTGGTCGGAAGAACGCTTGCCTTCGTCAATCTGTCGTCGTTGCAGCAAGCCTATTCGCAGAAGCTGGTGCGCACGTTTCTCGGCGCATCGAACGATGCGCGGGTTCGTCCCGCCGGCACGGACAAGCCCGTGCCCGTGAACGTCAGCAGTTTCGGCGACGATATCGACTTCGACACGTACCATCCCGAACACAACGGCGGCCCGCTGCATCTGGTGAACGCCTGTGTCAACAACACCGTCGATCCCTTGTCGGGCAACCAGCTTCACGACGACAAAGGCATGGCGATGTGCGCGGGGCCCGCGGGCATGAGCGTCGGGCGGCGCTTTCACGCACTCTGGGCGGCACGCGACGACGACGTGCCTGCGCACCTCGCCCCCGTCAAGGCGGTGCGGGTCGCGCCCGACCCGCATCAGTTCCATGTGCTCGAACGGCGCGATCACCAACCCGCGCTGGTGGAGCGGCTGCGCCTCGGACAATGGATGTCGATATCCGGCGCGGCGTTCACGACGGGCACGGGACGCAATACGCGCCTTGCGCAGTCGCTGCTGCTGGGACTCTTCAACGTGCGCATCGGCTACTGGTGGAATAGCGGCATCGCCGCCGATCTTCGTCCCGGCCGCTATCCTCCAGGCCCGTGGCGCCGTCTCAAATCGCTGCCTGCCGCCGTTTTCACCTTGCACGCCAAGTTGTTCGACGAATGGCGCGCGTATTTCGAAGGCCCCGCCGCGCGGCTGTGGTATCTGAGCGATGGCGGGCATTTCGACAACACGGGGTTGTACGAACTGATTCGCCGACGCCTGCCGATGATGATCGCCGTCGATGCGACGGCCGATCCCAAATACACCTTCGAATCGCTCTCGCTGCTGACGCGACAGGTGCGTCTCGACTTTGGCGCGACGATCGACTGGCTCGATCTCAAGACGATGCGCGTGAGCACCACGCCGAACGTCAATGCGCAGGCGGCCCCTTGGGATGCATTCAAAGTGCCCGATCTGCCACCGTGGTTCAGGGCGCATCTCGATCCGCAAGCGATCGGGCGCATCGACGATCTGAAGCGCACATGTCTTCGTGGCGCTGCACTCGCGCGTATCACCTATGAAGATGCAAACGACCCATACGCTGCCGACAATCAGCATCGACGTGCACAAGTCAGCTGGCTGCTGCTTATCAAGGCAAGCCTGTTCGCCGACCTTCCCATCGACGTCCGGCATTACGCGCAGAGCAACGATGCATTCCCGAACCAGACCACGGTCGACCAGTTCTTCGACGACAACCAATGGGAAGCCTACCGAATGCTTGGCAAGTTGTCCGGCGAGAAAGTCTTTAAATGAAAGGAGACAGCAATGACACAAAGCCCCCCGAAACGTATCGCTGTTGCAGTACAAGGCGGCGGAGCGCACGGCGCTTTTAGCTGGGGCGTGCTCGACAGATTGCTGGAATCGGTCGGGCAACGGGAACTGGTCATTACCGCGTTGAGCGGCACGAGCGCAGGCGGCTTCAACGCAGCGCTATGCGCGTTCGCGCTCGGCGCCGGCAAGGACCAGGCGTCTGAGGCAGCCAATGCGAAGCGGCTACTCGAAGAGTACTGGCTCGCCGATGCCGCCGAGGCGCTTTTCAGCCCCTATTCATCGACCGCGAAGGTATGGCACGACACGCTCGGAACCTGGAACATCGATAACGCGCCCGTCAGCCTTTTGGCGTCGGTGAACAACCAGGTGTGGTCGCCTGCGTTCTTCCTGCAATACGACTGGCTTGCCGCGGTGCTCGGCAACAAGATCGACTTCAACGCACTGCAGGCACAGACGAACCCACCTGAGTTGTACATCGCCACGACCAATATCACCGAGGGACGCCGCGACATTTTCGCGCGAACTGCTGTCACGCTGGAGGTTCTCAAGGCTTCGGCCAGCATTCCCCAGGTCTTTCTGCCGCCCAAATATGGCGAAAGCTATTACTGGGACGGCGGATTCATGGGTAATCCTGCCATAACCCCATTGATAACCCATGCGACCGATGTCGTCATCATCCAGCTCAATCCGTTTTCTCGTAAAGAGCCACCGCTCACCGCCATGCAGATCAACAACCGGGTCAACGAGATTACGTTCAACTCTTCGCTGGTCCATGAAATCAATGCAATTTGCGCCGTCAACAAGATGGTCGATTACTTCGAAGCTTTGGGAAAAGAGAACGATATCGCGAAGGAAGCGGCGAAACTGCTGCCCGTCAACAAGATCAATCTCACCAGGATCACCAACGAGCCCTTCCTGCGCACACTCGGTTACGCATCCAAGGCCGTTATCGTCAAAGATTTCCTTATTGAGTTGCGTGACCAGGGGCGCGATGCGGCGGATAAATGGCTGAACGAATGTCTCCCGCTGCTTGCCGATACGGCTCCCCCTCATGCGGGAATTCCCAGTCAGCCAACGGACAAACCGCGTGAATTTCCAGCCGATGTCATCGATAAAACGTTGAGCAGGAGACACATTATTCGCTAGCGTATCGGCTTGCGTCGTGCATAGCTTGATCAAAATCAAAAGCGATAGCCCACGCGCAGATAAGTGACGATCGGATCAAGCGAGACCTTCGCTTCAGTGCGCCGCGTGAGTGTGCCGACAGGTGTCTGCGACTGCGTGGTGAAGGTACCCGTTGTACTCATTGGAATATACGACACCGAAAAACCGGCGAACCAATGGTCCGAAAACGCGTAAGTGAATCCTATATTGAATACGGGCGCCCACACCGTACTCGCCTCCACGCTGGTCGGTCCTCCTAGTCCGCGCGCCTCGAAGGCCGCGTTGGTGATTTTTCCGTCGCTGAAAGACGTGCGTGTTACGCCAATGCCGACGTACGGCCTGAATCTGGCTTGAGATGCGAGGAAGAAGTATTTGAAAAGCAGCGTGGGACTCCACTGCTTCACTGATCCGAGCGTCCCGAAACTCGCAAGCGACCCCGTTCCGCTCACGTCGAATTTCGGCGGCACGCCGAATTCGAATTCCCCTGCGATGTGATCCGTTACGAAGTAGCCGACTGTGAAGCCGATCGTGTCGGAACTCGAAACGCCGGCACCCGTGTTGGGAACGGTGATGTCGACGGGGCTCCCTCCGACCGACGTGATCTTCAATGGGCTGCTGCTATCTTGCGGCGCGAAATGAAACCAGCCGGTCGTGACAAAGATGCTCCCCTCCGTTTGCGCAACGCTCGCGATGGGAAGGGCAATCGACAACACACATACGCCAACAAACCCGGATGCATTCACTTTGCGCTCCTCCCGTAACGCGCATCACGAAGCCAGTGCCGATATCTATCGAAACATTGATCGTCATTCTTTTGCTGCTAGAAAAAGTCGTCACGGTATCGCATGTCTCGCAGTTAACCGTAGGTTCCCATCTGAGGAAAGTCAAGGTGCGGCTTTTTTAGTTTACTAAATCCTCAAGGCGCGTTTATATAACCAATAGCCCGCATGCTGATTCTGTGGCGTCTCTTGCAGGGATAGAAAAAAATAGAGTTCTCGCGATGACGATTCAACATCCATGGCACTTTTATAACGGTGGAAGATTTCGTTTTTGTCGACTTCCGGTTTCAGAATTCGGCACTTGCCGAGACATTCTGCGAGCTCTCAGAACAGCATCCGCCTAATTGCTGTGTTTCATCGATTTGTTAGTCGTGCGCGTAAGAGGTTATTGCAAAATGGTTTGTGTCAAGTATCACTGTCTTACATTCCGCAGGTCGAGGACACAATTTGGCGTGAATTTCGTTGCCAGTCTGGTGGGCGAAATGCGCCTCTGGCCCGCCGGGTAGTGGGTGCAACTGACGCCGCAAATCCGTGACTGTTACGAAACGGCATTAACGTTGGTTGAAAATTTAGCAGTACCGATTTAACATAGCGGGAGAATGTCTAGCCGACAAGAACTTTCTCCGCCCAAGGCCCGCTTCATCTTGCACAGCGAGCGCCTGGGACCTTTACCCCTCGTCAATCACTTCATTGATCGACTCGGCCTGGAGGCCTTGCTCGATCGCCACGTTCCCTCAGACGCACGCTGTGCGGTAGCTCACGCCCGGGCCCTTGGCGTGCTGCTGCGCTCGATCATCGTCGAGCGCGAGCCGATCTGCCGCCAGCAGGAGACCGTGCATGGCTTTGCAAGCGGGATGTTTGGCATCGGTCCCGAGGAGATGGATCACCTCAGCGATGACCGGCTTGGCCGTGCGCTGGATCACCTGTTTGACGCCGACCGGGCGCCCTTGCTCACCGAGGCGGCACTGGCCGTTGCCCAGCGCTTCGGCGTCAACTTCGACGAGTGTCACAACGGCAGCACGACCATCAGCTTCTGTGGCAGCTATCGTGGCGCTTCAGGCCGCAAGATCCGTGGACGCACGGCACCGGCGATCACCTATGGGTATTCGAAGTATGTGGCGAGCGCAGTTATGTGGCGGGGTGGTGGAAACCCGGTGATTGATCGCGGGCTCGCCCTGGAGCTGGCCACATAATCAGGAACCCCTAGAATGATGTGTCCTTCCACAAGGAGGTGACCATCATGTTCGAACTACTCTTCTCACGACCGTCTGCAGTGAAGCGGCACCAGGATGCCCCGTTGGCCGCCGAACGAACCGCGTATCTCACGAAACTGATTGATCAGGGATCCTCGTTGAGCGTGGCCCGGCAAGCAGCATTCGTGTGCCGATGGGTTGCTCAGCGGATCAGGAGTTGGCCGCCCGATCTGGCCATATGCGAAGAAGACCTGGAGATGCTAGCCGTATCGTGGGCACGCCGACGTGCGACGAACCGAAGTCGGGCGGTGCCATTAGGCTCGAAGACGCGACTGCGGGGCGCTGCCGAGATTGATCTGCAGATCAGGACGATTATCGAGAAGCACCATGTTGCCCGCTATCTGAAGGTTCGTCGCACCGTATGCGAAGAACACGAGTACAGGCAGACGCGCCGGGGTCGCCCGGGACCCGAGACTGCTTACCGCAAGATCACAAAGCGGCGCTTTGGCATTGAGTGGAGCACCGACGAACAGACCATCGCTAACGACCACTGCAGCGATGGCATGTACCCGTTGGTGACAAACGATCGCAACCTGTCACCGGCCCAGGTGCTGGAGGCCCACAAGGGCCAGCCGATGATCGAGAAGCGCTTCGAACAGGTCAAGACCGTACACGAGATCGCACCGGTGTTTTTGAAGGATGAAGGCCGTATCGAGGCGTTCTTCACGCTGTACTTCCTTGCACTGCTCGTGCAGGCGCTCATTGAACGCGAGCTGCGCCTTGCCATGAAGCGCGAGAATATCGACGAACTGCCTCTTTATCCCGAGCAGCGTCAGTGCGCACGCCCCACGACCGAACAGATCCTGCGCCTGTTCAGCCTCGCCGAACGTCACCGGCTGATCGATGGAGCACACACTGTGCAGGTCTTCGACGTTCCACTCACGGAATTGCAGCGTCAGCTGCTCGGGCTACTCGGTGTCCCGGAAGACGCCTTTCGCCCGCCGCACTAGCGACGAAATTCACGCCAAATTGTGTCCTCGACGTGCGGAATGTAAGTCACTGTCACCCGACACAAAGCTTTCAAAACATCGCAAACATCAGGCGTCTTATCGGAGTCGCCGCCTGCATTCGCACGGCGGGACAGTGCAGGAGAAGATCATGGTGCATGCAGGCTCCGATGTCGACGCGATCAATCAATCGATCGCAAAACGCTGGAACATCCTCGACTGGGACAAAGTGTATCCCTGGTGGCGCAGGCCATCGAACGTTCGCATCCTCGTCTATGCAGACGGCCTGATCCATTTGCAAGGGGGCAGTTTTCAAGGCATGCAGTATGTCTATCAACTGCTGAAGAGTCGAGCATATTCATACGTCAACTTCTCGGTTTCGTTTGCACATCGTGACGGTGCCGATCCCTCTGCAACCATCAAGGGCGCGATGCGGCTGACCGACCTCGATGTCATGAACAACTTTGACGAGATCTTGGTTCTTCGGATTCAACAGCGATCCGAGCCTCACGCCAGCCGAGCTGGCGCTTCTGGACACGTTCATGTCCGCGCCCAAGCAAGGGGGCATACTCGTTACCGGTGATCATGCAAACCTCGGCCAGGGCATTGCGGGACAGATTCGTCTGTGCAGGCAAGATGCGCCTTTATCCAGCGCCCGATAATCTCTTCCCTGACTGGAATACGACACTCGTCGAAGGCCCGGACCCCGGCGCGACTTACGATTTTGACGACCAGTCCGACGACACGCCACAGCAGATTCGCTACAAGCGTTACATCGTGGGGTCCAGGGCGGGCGTGATCTTGCGCACTCGTCCGCATCCCCTGCTGTGCGGGCCGGACGGCCCGATCGATGTCCTTCCCGACCATCAGCACGAAGGGGAAGCATTGGCGCCCATACCCGTTCCGGGCGATCCCGACTGGCCGACCAAAGCCGGGCATCAAGAGCGCCCCGAAGTTATCGCCTGGGGACGGATAAAGGACCCGAATGCCACGAAGCATGGTCAGGAAATTGGCGTGATTTCGGCTTACGATGGACATACCGTCGATGTCGGGCGAATCTCCGCCGATTCTACCTGGCATCATTGGTTCGATATCAATCTCACTGGTCGCGAGCCGACCCCGTCGCTGCCGCCCTACGCTGGGTTTGACCAAACTCCCGCCGGCCAGCAAGTGCTCAAGAAGCTTGATGCATATTTTCTGAACACTGGCGTCTGGTTAGCGCCCCCCTCGCGGCAATTCGAAATGCGCTTCGCCGCATAGTGGCCCATCTTGTGGACGAGTCAGATCATCGAGCTTTCGCGTGCGGCCTCTATTATCCAGCTAGGCGCTGCGGCGATCGATGCACTCGGCCGGCGCACCTCAAGATGCATGGCATACTCGTTTATTCTCGACCTTCCTTTGATCAAGTCAAAAATTCCGAAACACGAATGGCCGGAATTGCAGGATAAGCTCCATCTTGTCGACTTTCCCCTTGAGCAATTCGTGGCCGGTGGAATCATACGTCGGCTAATAAAAGAATTCGGTGTTGGAGTGCAGCATATGAGCTTTCCTGTCGAGCCACCCACTGACGACAGCCTTGAGCGCGCGGTGGAGACGGGCGCTGAAGAGGGGCTGCTCGAACTGGGGCAGTACTATCGTGAAGACATGAAGCAGCTGGGCGAGATTGTCGAACGTCATCTGACCAAGGTGCGAAAGGACCAACCGGAAGAAGAAGTTGTCGCGCCCAAGTAACCCGCGCGGGCGCGTTTGCCTATGCAGATGCGTCCGCGGTGCGGAATTCTCATGCTCTCACTAGCTTGATTTGCAAAACTCAACAATGGTGCATCGTCCGATTGATTTACCTGATGTAGAAGACGACCACTCACAGATCAAGAACATGGCAGCGAGGCATCATCGAAATGCACTGAAATCTGTTTCTGGCTTGAGATTGAGCCATTGACATTTGCATCGTTTGGTCACTCATACTATAGGCGGAGAATCTCCCGCTAGTCGTGTAGCCAGGGAATCAATGTCCTCTCCATGCGAACAGTCCGATACTCAAACCGCATCACGTATGCAAGAATCCTCGTGACACGTCCAACACACGTTCTCCCTTCAACTCATGGGAACTGTTGACCTCGAACCTCAGGTACTCGCTTATCGCCAGGGTGTGGCGTCTGTTCTCGCGCGCCACAACAGCACGGTCGACTGTGTGATCACGATCGCGACGCTGGAAGCCTACTTCTGGCTTGAGCCCTCCAGCCAGTGATGCCCAGATCCTGAAAACGTTCCGGGACGGGTAGACCGCATCCGGACAATCGCCGAACGCAAGATGCTGGCGCAACCAACTGCACGCCTTGAATTGACAGTCGCACTCACCTCTTTCTTTACCGATGGATGGCGCCTCGATTATGGCATTCCGGTTGTCTGCGAGATTACGACAGGTGTGCTGCGAAATTGCTGCGCCCCTGAAGAGACGTGCCGGATTGGCGCCCTCATCGCAGCCCACTACGCAAATCAGAACAAAAAATGCCCACCACCGGATACGGTCGATGCGTAATAACACACACCAAAAATCACGGGTAACTCACTGGTCCTTCACCCGAAGGGACACCGGGTACAACCTCCCCAGACAGCTATCAGCCTGTGCCTTCAGCACGCGTTCGACCAGTTTCCGAGACGACACACCCGCAAAAGTTTCGAGCATGCCGGCCACCGCTTCGTTGTTGAGTGCCGAGACGCTGCCGCCGCGAATCAATGCGCCTACGCCCGCGGAAGACAGCGCTTCCGCGCCCGCCGCGAACATGTCGATTCGCATCGTGAGTTCATCTGCCTGGATATTGGCCGCCATGCATTCGTCGCTGCCGAACAGCCCCGTAGCGCATGCCGTCGAGCCATAGACCGCCTTCGGATGCGGCCCGTTCGCGTCGAAGATCGCCTCCACCAGCACGCGTATCATCTGAGGGCCGAATTCAGATGCCTTCGGGTAGGTTGCCTGCGGAACGAGCGATTGCCCACTACCGACATTCAGGCCGATTCCCGCGAATCGCACCGAAAAGCCCGCGCGAGTAACGAAGCTCGTCGTTCCGAGCGTCAAAGAATCGCACGGGTCATCGCCTCTCTTGCCGCATACTTTTCCCAGTTCGCCGGCAACGATCGTCTTGATCTGATCGTCGGGTACGGCGCCGTTGAGCTTCTCGCCAATGCGCGCTGAAATTCTCTTCGTGACGAGATCGAGAGCGCCACTCTGATCGAACGTCAACTGGATGAACTGTCCGCCCCGGAAGTAGGCGTCGAAGTATGTCGAAAGAAAACGCGCCACATTGAAGAGCTTCACGTCGGTTCTCAGGCCCCTCGATGCGGCGGCGCCGTCGTAGGGCGCATTCACTTCCTGCATGATGCGTCCGGCCGCAAGTAAGGTCACGAGATGAAATGCGCGAAACGCGGCCATCTTCTGAAAATCGCTAGTCAGACTCTTGCGTTCCCGCTCACCGACCGACGCAACCTCGATCCCATCATCGTCGGCTGCTTTGCCATCGCCCGCTGCATTGGTCTGCGGGACATCTCGCGTCTTATCCGGAAGCAATTGCGAACGATCGCCGTCGTGATTCGTGACCACGTCGATGACGTTCAGGCCCTGCTGAACTGCACCTTGCGCATCCTGCGACGCGAGAGTCTCTGAGACGCCCTCCCCACTTGCCGTGTTGAGCCACGGAATGGCGCGAATCAATTGCGCTTCGACCGATTGATCCGTCCGGCTCACTGCGCCGCGCGACGCAACTTGCAACAGCCGCTGAGCCTGCTGGATGTTTTCCCGAGCCACCAGTGGCGCGGTAGGCAGGCCAAGAGATCCCAGACGCTGGAAAGCCGGCTCGGTTCTAGCCCACACGAAGGCGTTGCGCAGACGCGCGTCCGGCGTCGATGCCACGGCGGCCGACTGGTTCTCCTTGGGATTGGAACAGCTTTTGAATGGCGTCGCGACGACGGATGCGCTTTTCGGCATCGACAATGACGAGCATCCGCCAAGCAGCAGCACGAGCCCACCAGCCGACAGGCCGAACGTACAAGAACGGGGCATACGACGAACGGCACTTGCGAGCAGCAGAACACGGGCAAGCGACAAGATACGACCCGGGAATGTGCCGATCATCATTTCCTCCGTGCAGCTTCGTTAGAAGAGGATCATTGCGTCAACCGGATCAGAGCTGGTCAGCCTTTTGAGGCCGAAGCCTGAACGATCACGCTGGTTTGCGCGAGGACGCGTCGCTTCACTTGAGAAAATCATAGTTTTTGAATAAGCCACTCGAATACATAGGAACTCTATCTACTAACGTGACGAAATTTATGTGCTATCTCGTCGCCGTGAGATTCGCTTGCTCAAACGCCCCGCATGCACTATCCATGAAAGGACAGCATTTATCCGCTCCAGGGAGTTCGACATGCACACGTTCCCCTCGCCTTATTCGTGGCTATCTTACCCGGCCCAGCAGGTCATCTTCATCGTGTTGCTCGTATCGACGACCGCATTGACCGTGTACCTGTCGTGTGCCCAGAGCCGGCTGCAATCCGTCCTTAAATATGGCGTAGTCGAACTCGAAACACCGACGACAGAAGCACACGCGACAACGCTCGTCTCCAGTCTGAAAAGCCAGGGACTGGTCGAGGAAGCGCGCCGGCAAACGCTGATCGACTATGTCTATCTGCTGCTTTATCCCCTTGCACTTTCGTTGACCTGCGCACTGCTTGCCCGCGGTCTGGACGGAAAGAACCACCTGATCGGAACAGCCATTTCCTGGGGCGTCCTTCTCGCTTGCCCATTCGATGCGTGTGAGAACTGGGCAATGCTCAAAATGCTGGCGGGCACGACCTCGGCTCCCTGGCCGATGCTCGCCACGATATGCGCTTCGGCCAAATTCACACTGACGGCGGGCGGCATCTTCTTCGTCATCTACGGCGGTATCGCCCGACTATGGCAATGGCTTGCATGAGCAAGGGCAGTCCAATACGACGCTCTGTTCCAAAGCCGCTTAACGGTCGCCTCACGGACGGGCGGTCCGCGCCGGGGCGACATTCGAGGTCGGCGGCTCCTGCTCCTTGAGGCGCTTCATCGTGCCCTGCCAGAGAAACAGCTTGTCGAACACGTGCAGATGCAGGCGTGCAAGCAAAAAACCGAATGTCGCCATCCCAAACCCGATGAGTATTTCCGTTGGCGTCTTTCGATAGTTCAAGACTTTACCGAGCACGCCAAGCCCCAACAGGCACAGAGCAGCAAAGCCCACGCCTGTTGCCAATTGCTTCACGAAGCGCGTGCCGTTGGACGGATCCCAGTTTACATATGTGAAGTACAGGAGAATGACGAGCGTGAAGATCGCGAAGACGCCAGCGATAATCTGCAACTGGCGCATCAACATCCAGACCTTGAAGAAAAGGGTATTGGCAACCTTGAGCTGCGTGACGAGCGGCGCATCGCGGCGCCGATCCTTCAGGAAGCCTTCGATCCCGAGAAAAGTCCATTCCTCCCGAGGGTGCGGTGGGACAGGAAATCCCAACGCCGTGTCGTCGAGGTAATGCTCGGTCATCAGGTAGCCGCTCGCCATCAACGCGTACGCCTCCGCCTCGGAGAACGAATCGAGATCGGTTCGAATGCCGGCAAGCAAGCGCTGAACGTGACGCTGGACGCCGTATGACGTCAGTGGGTCGGGTGTCACTGGCGGCGACGGTTCTTGAGTATCGATCCAGTCGACCGGAGTCGTTTCGAGGTCTTTCTTGAGATGGATGAAAAGAAGTCCTCTGAGCAAGCCGCCTCTCAATCTGCCCGATAGCTGTTCAAACTGAGCGACGCGCACTCGCGCCTGAAGGATGCTGTTTGCCCGCAGCGGCACTCCCAGCAGGCCATTGCTCGGAAAATCGAGGTCCTGCATCTGCCCGCTTGCGTCACTCACGATCAATACCGAGCAGTCCTGTTCTAGCAGCGCCGCCACACCTTGATTGTCGTGCACGCCACCATCCACGAGTCGCACCAGTGGCCGGACCATACGGTCTTCGGTGGACGGTCTGCGCTCATAGATGTTCGCAAGTGTCAGCGGCTCGAAAATTCCCGGCACACACGCGGACGCCGCCACGGCGTAGCCGAGTCGGACGCGCTCATGGGGTGACGGCGCGTCCGAGTAATACATGCGGCGCAGCCGATAATTCGCGTCCACCTCGGAGTCGATACCTGCAGGAGGTTCACCCATCCACGACGCCGTGAAATGCCAGTTGTGCCCGGTGTTCAGTGTCGTCGCATTGAGCACCAGAACCGGTGCCTTCGCCGCCCGACGCCAGTTGTGATCCTTAGGGGAAAAATCGAGCTGCGCGTCCTTCGGGCGAATCTTTACATCGTTTAGCCAGCGACTGCCGGCACCTTCTCCGTCGGCGACCTTCGAAAAGATCTCAGACTCATACAACTCCCCGGCCCGCATGGTGCGGGAATATCCCGGGAGAAAGATCATCTTCAGGTTGGTCAGCCACTCGGCGGCGATCCGCGTTCGTACATTCGACTTGACGCCCTCGAAGAAGTCGGTCTCGATCTTTCGAACGATGCGGATGTAATCGTCTCGCTCGATTTCAAGGTCACGCTTTTCCTGGAGCAGCTTTCGTACCTCCAGATAGTAATGCGCGCCGATGATCGATCCTCCCGAAACGCAGGAGAGACATTCGACGTGACGCAGCAGGTCGAGTTCGGCCAGCTTGGCGAGCACGCCGATGTGATAGAACGACGCCCGAAATCCTCCGCCCGAGAGCGCCAGTCCCACCTTGCCGCGAACCGCGGATTCCAGAGCCTGCGAGCTCGCACCGAGGAACTCGCGCAGGACTTCCTCAAGGCGTGGGTCGACCTGCTGCGAGCGCTGGTGCGCGACATTCCTTTTCATGACCAGCAGCGCCGCGATCTGGCGAGCCGTGCTTTCCTGCTCCCAGTCTGGCACGCCGGGAAGCGCGGCGGCGTTCATCAGCCATTCGCCAGCAGATTCGCAAGCGTCGAGGCCGAAATAGGCTTCTCCGACGGTGACGAGAAACCACCATTTTCCGCGTAGCCATTCCTTGCCGGGTTGATCCGGCAGCGTTGCCAGCTTGTCGACGATTTCCTTGCGGATCGCCATTGCTTCCCGGCGTTGCGGCGATATCAAGAGGTCGACATCTGCGGGCTGGTCGGGCACGTTCGCGATGTCGGCGAGACAATCCGATACGAATGCCGCGTTGATCGCTGTATATCCGAAGTCGTTCTCGACACCCTGCCGATAGCCGCGACAATAGAAAGCAAACGACGATTCGAGATAGCGCACCTGCGCCGTCAACTCCCATTTCCGTTTGAAGATGGCGCCAGCAAGCCCTAGCGTCTCCTGGTCTACAGTCGTTTCGAGGTCGGTCACCGACTGCAGGATACTGAACGCATCGTCGAGTTTCTTGTCGTTCGCGAGGTCCGGATCTTTGTAAGTGCAAAGCGCCCGCTTCTGCCCGACTTTGACCCGCAGCGCCGCATTGCTATTCAGGTCGCGGTGATCCGCGCAACGCTCCAGAATCTTGCGCGCCAGACCGAATCTGCGGCTACGGCGAAGCACTTCCTCCAGATCGAGCACCACGGTCGGCTTCGCTTCCTTGCCGCCTATGATTTCACGCGCTGCGCTCTCTGCTTCCAACAGGCTCTTTTCCATCGCCGCGCCCCTCCATGAACAGGTTGACTATCGGGTTAGCGCCCGGCTTTCAGGTTCGCGGCAGGGCGTCGCTTGAAGTAGGAACTCACATCGTGTCCGGCAAAAGCGCTTTGCCGCGTTGGAAGGCGTCGGTGAACTGGTCGATTCCGTGCGATCCTCCGTTCACCAGCTTGCGCGCGCGGGCCATGTCGCCAGCGATCAGCGCCTGTTTGATCGCGATCTCCTTGTCGGCGAGAAAGAGCGCGAGCAGACTCGAGGCGATGCCCTGTTCGCCGGCGCGCTCGGGCGTTTCGATGAGATTCACCTTCGGCGACAGCAGCGCGCCGTATTTCGCGTAGTTCGCTCGTCCCGTGAGCTGGATGTATCCGCGCCCCTTGAACCGGTCGCCATCAGGCGCGCCCTGGTTGCCGAGGTCCTTGCGCGCGTCGTAGAGATCGAAGGGATGCCCCGACGGAGAGGTATTGAAACGCGACTGTCCTTCGTCGATCGGCTTGAAGCACTCGACTTCCGCACGCACGGTCGCAAGGGCCATGAGGACCATCGGCTTGTCGGAGAGCCGGTGCTCGACGAGTGAAGAAAGAATCCCTGGCAAGTTAGCTTTGATATTGCCAATGGGTGTCGAGGGAAACATCTGGCTGACTACCTGAACGGTAACGGCGGGGATGGAACTCGGCAATGTGTCATCGTTGGCAAGCCCGAGCGCCGTCAGCGTTCGCGGGCCCGCGACTCCGTCGGCGAGCATGCCAGAGCTTTTCTGAAACGCCATCACCGCCGCGACCGTGCCCTGACCGTAGACCGAGTCGATATCGCCCGGATTGAAGCCGCGCTCAAGGAGTGATTTCTGCAACTGCTGGACATCGCTGCCGGTATCGCCTTGCCTGAGAACGCTGGTGACCATGTCTTCTCTCCTGCCGCCATTAAGAATCGAACGGCGCCTTCTCGCCCGCGGGCAGACGCCGCATGTAACCGCAACAGCCTCTGTTGCCGAATCGACCCTTCAGCACGGGCCACCGTCCTTGACCGGATCGCTGAATGGAATGTCTTTGGCCTCACGCAGAATCGAGCGCGGCCCACGTCTTCGGGCCGATGATCCCGTCCGGCACCAGATGCTTGGCGCGCTGGAACTCCCTCACTTTTGCTTCGACGTCCGCATCGAAGATGCCGTCAGCCTCGATGCGCAGCTTCGCCTGCACTTGCTTGACGAACTCGCCCGCCATGTCGCGCCGCAAGGTTGGACGCCTTTGAACACCCGCGGACTCTGGCTCCGCCGCCGGAATCATCGGGCGAGGTGCCGCGGTCCGATTCAGGAAGCCCGCGACCGTCGCGCGAAACACATTCATGTCGAAGGTCGGGTCGCTCTTGCGGCCAGGCGGCAGCGCGTATTCCTTGTGCCCGGCGCATGCGTTCTCGTCGCGCCCAATATGCGCGAGAATCGCCGCGACGCCTCGCGCGTAGGCGTCCATCTGCACCTCAGGCCACGGATCGGACGGCACGCCGCGGTTTTCCGCCTCGATGCCGATGAAGTTCCTATTGCCCGTAGTGACGCCGTACCACGCGCCGTCGCCCGCGTGATTGCATCGGCCGGCCGCGATGATGTAGAAAGTGCCATCCCGTCCCAGCCCGAGTTGTGCGAGCGGGCCACTCAGATCGCTGCGTCCGTCGATAAGCGTACGCAAGCTCGGCATATTGCCGTCGCGCGCGGTCGCCGTGTGATGACAGATGACGCCGGCGATCGCGCCCATGTGTGCGCGCCCTCGGCTCTCCCAACCATCGACGGGCGCGACCTTCAGGCCGGCATTCCTGAGCACGGCCGGCAGCCAAAGCAGTTCGTAGATCATGTCAACTCACGCCTCCTTGAGCCGCAGGCAACTGATTGTCGGGCGTGGCGTCGGTGACTTCGACCTCGCAACCGTCCTCGTGACTGTCGGCTGGCGGCTTCGGCTCGACGGACGGCGTCGGCACGCTGATGGGTGGCGGCATGATCTGAATGGTCGTCGGCGGTGCGCCCGGCATGCGCGTTATATCCGCACCGGTCTGGCGGTCCTCGGATGACTCCTCCTGACTCTTTTCGTGCGGCTTGACGGTCGAGCGGATCACCATGATCTTGTTCAATATGTCGAACCAGAACGGCGCACCCAGTGTGATGGCGACTGCGGTAAGCAGCCAGCCGAGCGGCTTCATCAACCACGCGTGATATCTGTTCCAGGCCGGCCTGAGGTAGTCCACCAGCGTGTGTTCGCCGGGCGACGCCTGCGCCGCTCTCTGCGCGGCCGCCAATCCGTTGGCCGTGTCCTGCGAGTCCTGCTGGAAGAGGAAGTCCCAGCCGATCGGAAGCTGGAGTTTGTTGATCTGCTTCTTCACATCCGCGTAGCTGCTCGGTTCCCCGTTCGTCTCCTTCGCGATCGAACCAGCCTGAGCGACGATGGCTCCGCGCTGTGTCTCGTTGCGATACAGATAATCCGCGAGGCTGATCGTGTCGACGTTGAAACCGACCGCAACGATAAGCCCGATCCAGAACAGCACGCCCTGAGTCGAACGGCGGTAGCGGCCCGATATCCGGTCCATTGCGCTGTCGTACCAGGTCTCAAGGCTCTTCTTCGCCTTCTCGAGATCGCCGCTCGCGGTATCGAGCGCGGTGAGCACGGCGCGCTGCACCGACGGGTTGCCGATGGTTGCGATATGTGCGCGAACGTCGGCGATGGTAATGGGATGCGTCGCATCGGAGTTCGGATGCTGCATGGCGCCGGCCGTGCCCGAATCATTGGAGGGCGCGGGCCCGCGCCCGATGATATCAATGAGCGCCGCGGCGAAGCTGGCGGAGGGGATGTATGCAGGAAGCTTGTGGCCTCGCGTGAACAGACCCGCCGTCCTGCCCGACGCAGGCGAGGCGTAAGCGCCCGGAAAAAGACTGCAGATGAGCGGATGATCGTAGAACAGTTTCGCAAGACCCTTGCCTTCGGCATCGAAGAGCAGTTCGCGAATGCCGCTCTCGAGATACGACGCACGGGTTCGGAGCCATCCCTCGAGGCCTTCACGAAGCGCCGTGCACATCAGGCTCAGCAGCAAGTAGATGAAGACGATCCCAATTGCGACTTCGAGAATGGCCGAATTGAACATGGCGTCTCCCTTTCTTGTTCACGGCGCGATGGGGCGAGCTATCGTTTCTACCAAAGCAGGTTAGTCAAAATTCAGTAAATCTTTTGAATGTTATGTACGTTAGCCAACACAGGCTTCGGCGGCGGCAGCGAACAAATTACTTACTTCGTTTTCCGGCGCACTGCGTTCAACGTCGACTTGAATTTCTTTCGCGGCATCCTGAACGTTTAACCATTCGCAGCGTTTGGCAGAGGACATGGCTTCATCGGTTTCGAATCCGAGGCAAAACACGCAAGCGTATTTTGCACAGCACGGGAGTTCGTTGGCACAACGCTCGATCTCCATCAGTCCGATGGCTATGGAAACCATCAATCATGTCGAGACGGCCTGATCGCAGTCTTCTGCTTCCTAAGCTGGCGCAAGTTTGTGGGCGATTTCCACGGCGACCAGCGGCTTGAGTTGCGGAGTGAAACGCGGCCGCGCGCGATCGGGCGCATCGCTCATATGGCCGCTGAAGAGAAAAGCCGGGCAAAGTTGTCTTTGGCATTTCGGCTTCCCGGTCGAAAGACCTGTTTCCCCATCATGTAGATGGTTGGATGCAAACGGTGCCGCGCGCGACTCACTCTATCAATCCCGTGAATCCGGCGATTGAGTTAATTCAATTTATGCGAGAAGATGTACTGCGATTCATTTGTTTATTATGCTCCCGCTTAAATGCAGCGATTTGTGCGGGGCGAGAATCCAGATGTCGATCCACTTTGAGGCGAGGTGTCGACATCGCGTAGTACTCACTGGGAGGCCGTCATGAGTCGACCCATTTTCATCAGCTACGCGAGCGACAATAGGCGCTTCCAGTCGGATCGCGAACTGTTCGACTCGTTCCTCGAAAAGCTCGAAAACGAGATCGAGCAGATCATGGGCCCTCGTCAAGACAAGGTCGCTTTCGTCGCGCATCGTGACATCGAAACGGGAGACGAGTGGCCGGCCGACCTAGGCGATGCCCTGCGAACTGCTCGCGTCATGCTGTACTTCGGCTCGGCGCATTACTACAACAGTCAGTGGTGCGGCCGCGAATTCGAAGTCTTTCAGACGCGGCGCCGTGCGTGGATTACCGCCCATCCTGGCGAACCGACTCCATTGACGATAGTGCCCGTCAAGTGGATCCCGACCGATGAACCGGAAGTGGCGTCCCGATATCAGGATTCAAATGCTGCGTTTCCGCCGGACTATCGCGAGCTCGGCTTGCGCAAACTGCTGGATCTCGAGCGAAAAGCCGAGTGGAAACAGGTGTTGACAGCGCTAGCGAAGCGGTTGACCGAGGCATTGAACAGCCCGATCCATCTGCCGGATCTGCAGCACCTCGAACCGATGCATCAGATCGCGAGCGCATTCCATTCAGTTCCAGCCGCCACCGGTGCGCATGCCGCGCTGGTGGCACCCGCAGCGTCTGCGATACGCGGCAATATTGCCTGTTTCGTTTTCGTGGCAGGCACGCAAGCTGAAATCGTCAAGGTTGATCGTCGCGATACCACGGCATGGGGCGTCACAGATGGATGGGACTGGCGTCCTTATCATCCGCAATCGCCCGAAAGTGTCGGCGCGCTGGCACAGCGGGCCGCCGGGGATCGCAATTTGCGATTCGTCCAGCTCGATTGTGGCAAGCAACTCATAGACAAATTGCGCGAAGCGAAGGGCGCCCGGATTCCAGTGGTGATTTTCGCTGATCCATGGAGTGCGCAACTCGAGCCGTACCGCGAGTTGCTCAAGGAGTATGACGAAGTGAATCTGCTGAACTGCGCCGTCCTCGTACCGTGGAATCGCGACGATCCTGAGACATTGGACAACGAGAAGACCCTGTTGTCGAATCTGGAGAAGGCCTGCAACCAGAAGATGTTGCTGCGCTATCCGGGCCATCACTGGAAAATCGGTTCGAGCGACGAATTCCGTGCCCGCGCCAGCATGATCCTCGACGAGATCACGCATTCCTTGCTCGCCAACACGGAAAGAGCCGATATCCGCCGCGCGGAAAGCCCCGCACTTGCAGCCGCGGCGAAAGAGCAAGGTATTCGCCCCGACGTACAGCCACATCTCGTGGCCACTCCTCCCGACGCCGGAGCGCCGTCATGTCCAGCCTGAACGGTCGAATCGACATGCAAGCAGCGAAGCCGCCAGGACGTGTCGTCACTTTCTATTCGTACAAGGGTGGAACGGGACGATCGATGGCGTTGGCAAATACAGCATGGGTCCTGGCGGCCAACGGCATGCGCGTGCTGACGATCGATTGGGATCTGGAAGCCCCCGGGCTCCAGCGGTATTTTCAGCCGTATCTTAAGGATCCCGCCCTCGAAGCCTCAGACGGGTTGATGGACTTTATTCTTTCGTTCGCCAATGCGGCCCTATCGTCGCCGGAGCAAGCCGAGACGGAAGCCTGGTTCGAGCGCTACGCGGACTTGCGCATGGTCGCCTATTCCGTCAACTGGGACGGCTTCGAGAAGCGCGGCGGCCGGCTGGATTTCGTCCCCGCAGGACGCCAGGACGCTGGGTATTCGCTGCGCGTCAATTCATTCAACTGGCAGCACTTCTATAGCAAGCTGGGTGGCGGTATCTTCCTCGAGGAAGTCAAACGCCGGCTGCGCGCGGAATACGACTACGTGCTGATCGACAGCCGCACAGGCGTAAGCGACACCTCGGGCGTGTGTACTGTACAGATGCCCGACACGCTCGTCGTCTGCTTCACGCTCAACCAGCAGAGCATTTACGGTGCCGCGGGCACGGCCACGTCAGCAGTCGAGCAGCGGCGCGGGCCGGACAACATCAGTACGTTGCGCGTGATGCCGGTGCCGACACGCGTGGACAGCAGCGAGAAAGAGCGAGTCGATTCCGCGCGCGCGCAGGCTCGCGAACGATTCGAGCGTTTCCTCGACTGGCTCGACGAAGACGAAATCGACGAGTATTGGAGCGACGTCGAGATGCCTTACATCCCGTTCTATTCGCTGGAGGAAGTACTCGCCGTATTTGACAAGCCGCGGGTGCGCACGTCGTTGCTGCCCTCGATCGAGGGGCTGGTGTCCTGGCTTTCTGAACAGACGATCGTCGAAATGCCGGCGCTCGACGAAACGCAGCGGCAGGAGCAGATGGCCCGTTTTCTGCGGCCACCGGCGCCGCCGCGCCCGCGCGTCCGGCAAGAGCGGCGCGTGCTGTTTGCAAGCTACGCGCACCGTGACGTCGACGACAGCTTGCGTACCTTCATGAACGATCTGTCCCAAGAAGTCGGCACACTAACTGGCCTGGACCCCGACAGCGTCGCGTTCTTCGATTCGACTCTTTTCAGTTTCGGCACTTCTTATCTGGAAGGCATGCGCGAAGCACTGATTTCCTCTTCAGTCGTCGTGTGCTTTCTCTCGCCCGCATATATGAACAGCCAGTTTGGGATGGCCGAATATGAGCTTGCACAACAATCCGGAAAGCAGATTGTCTTGATCGAATGGGTGCCAACCCCGCAAACAAAAGACTTGATGCACTTCAGTGGTCTGCAGATGTATCTGTCTCCCAGCCACCGCGGAGGCTTCCGATATCTGATGCGCACCGATGCGGAGCGCAAGGCGTACCAATCATCATTGTTCGACATCGCGATGCAGATCACCGATGCCTGGCGCGCGCATATGGCGATGTCAGAGGCAAGTGCGCCGGTGCGAAGCACCGTCATCAACAAGGTCGAAAAGAGGCACGTACTGGTACCGATCGTAGCCGAGCGGCAACGCGTCATGCGCCTTGCGCGGCCCGCGGCGCGCAACTATGGGCTACGCCGTAGAGACTGGATGCCGTTTCCTGCCGAGCTTGCACAGGGCATCGGCGACACCATCCTGTCCGTCGCATCGAACCTCGGCGTGGATACACGTCTGATTTCGCTACATCGCTTCCGCGAATGGCTAAACCAGAGCACAGGGGCGTCAGCTGAATCGGCAGCAGGTCTGGTCATCGTGGACGCTCTCACAGCGGAAAGACTGGAATACGACCGGGAACTGATGGAGTGGAACCATCATCAACAGTTGCACGCTAGTGCGATTGTCTGCGTTCCGGGGCCGGACGCACGGGAAACATATCGCCAACGCTACCTCCAGCGCGCCGGCGTTACGCGCCGGATCGACATCGTGGCGTCAGCCGAAGAGTTGAAGACGGCACTCGAGCGTGCCTTGAGCGATCTCTCACACGGACTATGAACGCTTAACTGTTGTGTTGCGCATGTTCGGTCCATGTAGTCGAAATTGGCTGACTCGAATAACCATCCGGAAACACCAGATATTCGTCATGTTTCGCTGCATCCAATGCCAGCGCTTACGTAACTAACGACGCGGCGCGTGCAATGCCCGCAAATGCATCGACTCGCGAGTCTGAAGCCATATGCCTTTTACAAAAGGCACTCCCCAATCGTTCTTAGAACAATCGAGAGAATGGCGATTGGCAATCGCACTCTATTGATGCCGCGCAGTGGCGCCGACTACAAATCGAAAATCGTTTTCTTGAGTAAGCCTTCTGCTCTGCCACACTGAAGGGAAGGGTTTAGACTTCCCAGGATGGAATCTCATGGAAGATCTCGACGAATTCTTCTGGAGCGACCTTCTCGACTATATCGATGAAGGACGAGTCATCGCAGTAGTCGACAACGGGTTGTTGCCCGTCAGCCAGGACGAAAAGTCCTTGGGGTTCGATGCGCTTGTCGCCGCTCGCCTCGCTGAAAGGCTGCGCATCGACTTGAGCGAACTTGACGGCCCGCCGCGGCTGGAAGATGTCGTCAGCCGTTACCTGATACAGCCACGCGCGCGCAAGGAAGACCTCTACGTTCGTACCTCGCAGGTCGTCAGAGACCTCACGATCGAGCCGCCACAGGCACTCATCGACCTCGCTGCAGTACGCCGGCTCGACCTGTTCGTTACCCTATCGTTCGATGGCCTGTTGGCGCGCGCGATCGATCTCGTTCGGCACAACGGCGATCCGCGCACGTCAGTCGTGACGTTCTCACCGAATCGCGCAGCCGATCTGCCAAATCCGCGCGATCGTCTGACTGCTCCCACCGTCTTCCATCTGCTCGGCCGCCAATCGTCGGCGCCGGAGTGGGTCATCTGCGATGAAGACCGCCTCGAGTTCCTGCACGCGCTGCAGGACGATGCACGCAGGCCAAAGCTATTGTTCGACGCGTTACGCGATGATCATCTGCTGTTGCTGGGCTGCCGCCTGCCCGACTGGCTCGCGCGTTTCTTTCTGCGAGCGGCAAAGAATGAACGGCTCTCCGCGCGACGCGAAACCGTGGAATACCTGGTCGACCCGCAGGCCGACCGCGACCCCGAGCTCAAGGCCTTTCTCGCCGACTTCAGCCCGGCTACCCGCGTCGTCGCGCTGGAGCCGACAGCCTTCTGCGCCGAGTTGCGCAGCCGATGGGAACAGCGCCATCCCGCGGCCATCGTCAACGTTCCCCCGGCGCCCCCCGTGCAACGGGCCGTCGAAGGCGCGGTGTTTATCAGCTATTCGAGCCAGGATGCCGTCGCTGTGCGCGGCCTCGCGCAAGCGCTCGATGCGGCCGGTATCGACGTCTGGTTTGACCGGAATGATCTGCAGGCCGGCGACGATTGGGAGCGCCGCATCCGACGCGGCCTCGAAGCCAGCAGCCTGTTCATTCCTGTGATCTCTCGGGCCACACAAGATCCTGCGCGACGGCGGGATTTCTTTTGGCGCGAATGGATGGCTGCCGACGACCGCGCTCGCGGCATGGCACCGGACGAGCCCTTTCTCATCCCGGTCGTGATCGACGATACGTCGGCCTACGGCGGCAGCGTCCCCGATCACTTCCGCCGCGCACAATGGATAACGCTGCCCGGCGCACAGCCGACCGATGCGTTCATCACACATGTGCGTGGTCTTTACCGCCAAATCGCCAGCCACTCATGCCGGAGTTGATATGGGCACTGCAGCCGCTGAATTCGCCTTGCACGAAGATGTGTCCGGTGATGATCTGACACCTTCGCATCCGTGGCCGGGCCTCGCCTCTTTCGCCGAGGCGGACCAATACTTCTTTCGCGGGCGGGCGAGCGAGTCGGACGAACTTGCCCGGCTGGTACGTCGCGAAGTGCTGACCGTCCTGTTCGGCCGCTCGGGCCTGGGCAAGACCTCGCTTCTAGGCGCCGGCCTCTTCCCCCGTTTGCGCGAAGATCTGTATTTGCCCGTCATGATCCGGCTCGCGCACGGTGCCGAGCTACCGCTGCGCGAGCAGGTCTGGCAAGCGCTCGCCGCTGCATGCAGCGACGCCGACGTCGACGCCACCGCTCCGTCTGCGGGAGT
Source organism: Paraburkholderia sp. SIMBA_054 (assembly GCF_046534875.1). Taxonomy (NCBI): domain Bacteria; kingdom Pseudomonadati; phylum Pseudomonadota; class Betaproteobacteria; order Burkholderiales; family Burkholderiaceae; genus Paraburkholderia; species Paraburkholderia sp. SIMBA_054. The sequence continues at coordinate 44,750 of NZ_JAWRXV010000074.1, forward strand.
GTCCATGTGGGAACACTTTCATCGCGCCGGGGAAGGATTCTGGAATGCGCGCAACCGCGCGTTGACACCTGTGATGGTTTTCGACCAGTTCGAAGAGATATTCACACTCGGCCAGGTCGACGAAGAGACGCGCCGCCGCGCCGACGACTTCGTGAGCGAACTGTCAGACCTGATTGAAAATCGCCCGCCGGAACCATTGCGCCGGGCGCTCGATTCCGATGCGGCGCTAGCCGGGCGCATCGACTTCAGTCGTCGCAATTGCAAGGTCGTACTGAGTTTTCGCGAGGACTTTCTGGCGGAGATCGAAGGCTTGCGCGTACGCATTCCATCGCTGATGCGCAACCGATATCGTTTGTTGCCAATGGACGGCCATCAGGCGCGGGAGGTGGTGGACAGTGGGAGCGCACTGGTGGCTGCGGGAGTGAGCGAACGGATTATCGGCCTTGCCTGGCACAACCGCGCCGAGGCCCCTGCGGCGGACGATTATGAGCGGATGGAAGTCGATCCTGCGCTGCTGAGCGTGATCTGCAGCGAACTGAACCTGCGTCGAATCGCACAGCATAGTAATCAGATCGGCGCCAGCCTGCTGGCCAGCGCCGAGCGCGAGATCCTCGTCGATTTCTATGAACGCTCGCTACAGGGTGTAGACCACCGTATGCGTGTGTTTATCGAGGATGAGCTGATCACCGAGGCCGGCCATCGGGACAGCAATGCTGTCGAGGACGCGCTAGCGCTGCCCGGCATCACGCGAGCCGAAATCGATCGGCTTGTCGCCGGCCGGCTGCTGCGCGTCGATGACCGCTTCGGCGTGCGCAGACTCGAACTGACCCATGACGTGCTGACACGTGTCGTCAAGGACAGCCGCGATGCCCGGCGGGTGCGCGAGGCGGCGGCAGCCGCCGATGCAGCCGCCGCTGAGCGTGCACGCGAGGCGCTGAAGGTGCAGCAGCGCAATCGTCGCGTCGCCATTCTGGCCGGATGCGTCGCTCTCGTGGCGACCATTTTGATCGTGGCCGCGGTGGTCGCCATACTCGTCGCGATCAAGCAGCGTCAACATGCGCAGGAGGCAGAGGGTCATACGCGCGAAACGAATCGCCAGATGATGAAAGCGACGGATGCATTGATTAGCGCCACCTCAGAGAGTGATCGGGCAAAACTGAGAAGCGAGCAAGCGGAGGCCGCCAACGCGAAGTCCCTCGACATGTTGATGGCCATGAGGGACGAAGCTGTGAAAGCTGCCACGTCGGCTGCTATTCAGCAGAAGCGGGCAGACGAAGCTATCGCTCATGCCGGACAGTTGACCCGCGACGCGGTTGTCTCCACCCTGATCGCCAACGCCGGCGCCGAAGAGGCGGAACATCCCGATCGCGCGCTTCTGCTGGGTGCCGAAGCCAGCTACGCGGCCCCTGGGCGTCTGGATGCGCAGCTCGCTCAACTCGCACGGCTGATTGCTGAGGAGGGAGTGCGCAAGATGCTCCGCATCAATGACGTAGTGAGCGCAACAACAACAAGCCCAAACGGTCGGCGGATCGCGATGGGCACCGTCAGCGGCGACGTCCTCGATCTCGATCTGGCCACCTGGACCGTGCAGCACCGTCTCCAGGGCCATAAAGGCCGTGTGGTGGCGTTGGCGTACGACTCTGATGCCACGCGTCTTGTGGCTGCAGATGACACAAACACCGTCTTCGCCTGGCAGTTGCGCGATTCAAAGGAAATCGGACACTTCGCTCTTGCCAATGCCCAACGCGTCAAGAGGATGGTCGTCAGCCACCACGGCACGTTCGTCGCGATTGCGACCAATGCGTCAGTCGATGTGTGGACAATGCCGGGACAAGGGGATGCAACGCCGCTGCGCCATGTTGGAGCGGCCGACGGAAGCTGTCTCGGTTTCGACCCGCAAGACACTACCCTGCTCTACGGTGCCCGGGACAGCATTTTCGCCACGCCGCTCTCCGAAGCCGACGGTGCATCGGCGCCCCGGACGACAGGACCTGTGCTCGCGTTCACGCCTGACTGCCGCTTCGATGCGGCGCTCCGCAAGAACTCTGACGACAAGCGCGTCATCGAGCTTCGCGACGAATCGACAGGCATCACCATCGGAACGCTGGATAGCATCGAGGGTAGCGAACTGCAGGTCGCTTTCGAGCCCGGCGGCCGCTTCGTCGCGATTCGAAACAACGGCACGACAACCGTTTGGGAGACCCGGTCCCAGCGGAAAGTCGGTGCGATCCGTCATGACATCGGCCGGGGGAGCCAGATTTCATTGAGCCCGGACGGCCGCTGGATCCGCACGGTCATGGCCGGCGGCGAGGTCGATGTGCTGCCCATCGACGGCGGCCCGGCGCCTGTCAGGACGAGGCCGGCGCAGCGCGGTGCCTACCAGTTTTCGACGAATGACGAACTGTTCGAGTACGAGATCGATCAACAGGAGACGCTGTTCACCATCTGGTCGCTCACTCCGGGCGCCGTGCTGCGTTCTCGCGAAGGCCCATATGCGGCCGACGAAGTCGAGTTCAATCGAACCGGCAGCGTGTTGGGTACATACGGTCCCAAGACCGACACCGCGGACTTCTGGGACGCGATAAAAGGCGTCCCATTGAACTCGGTGCATGCCTTTACTCATACCGACTTCAGTCCCGACGGCTCTCTACTTGCGATCCTGAACAAGGACGGAAGTATCGACGTCCAGGACATGATCGACAATGGGCATGCCCTTCTGCACCTTCCCAAGCCGCAGCATGCAGAGGTGGAGCGCTTTGCCATCAGTTGGGATAACCGGCGCTTCGCGGTCGCCTTGTCCAACGGTTCGATTCATGTGCACGAGATCCGAGGTGGGCACGAGACTGTACTCTCAGGTCATCCAGGGTCGAAAGTCGTTGCCTTCAGCCCTAACGGTCTGGCACTCGCAGTGGCGGGGGACGATGGCGTAGTACGGCTGTACCGCTTTGGTTCGCAAGAGGGCATGTTAAAACTGCCGGACCCGCATAAGAGCACCGTGCAACAACTGGCATTCAGTCCGGACGGGAAGCGACTCGTATCGGGAGGTGAAGACCGTATGGTCATCGTGCGCAACGCCGAAAGCGGACAGACGGACGCGAGGTTCGGCCCCAGTGACGGGCCAGTCAACCGCCTGGTGTTCATTGGCAACGGCGATGCTCTGGTCAGCGGCGAGGCAAAGGGAGAACGGTACGTATGGGATCTTCGCAAAGGAACCGAGCTCGCGCGGCTGCGCGCCGCAGGTGGCACCGTGTCCAGTGTGGACATCAGTCCGGGCCAGCGTCGCGTAGCGGTGCTGCACAAAGACCAGACGGTATCGTTGCGCAACTGGGGGGCGGACTCAATGCGGAAAGACGCTTGCGAGATCGCTAACCGCAATCTTGACTGCACCGAGTGGCGTCAATTCATGCTCGGCGAGCCCTACCACAAGACTTGCCCGGCACTGCCCGCGCCAGTGTGTCATTAGACAGTATGATGTAAGCGGAGCCTTGCAGCGCGTAGCGGATTCGGGAATGGGCGAGATGACACGGTGTTTTAGCCACCTACGCCCACTAGCTTTCGATAGTACGACGCCGCACAGTTTGTCCGCGCATCGTTCCGTTGATCAGCATAACGGATTGCGAACAAGCAGCATTTTTATGCTACCGAGCGCAATGCGGGGTATTCGTTCGAATCGTGCAAAATCTGGCGGTTTGCTCTGAAAAGTGCCGATTGCTCAAAGACTTACGAATCCACCGACGGCACAATAACCGCGAGATTGCGCTGCCTTGCTGCAAGCGGTCTTGCAAGCTGTCAGCGCCAGATTTTGCACGATTCGAACGATTACCCCGAAAAGGCGCATCGGATCCGTGCGAGCAAGGCGAGGATAATTTACGTGACGCTTCGATTTTTCCAATGAGTCACGTGCGGCGAAGTAACAGGCTGATACCGACTTGAGTGTATGCGATCGACTAACGACGTCTACCCAGTGACGCTCTGAGAGGCAGCCCTTTCAAGGTCTTGATCAAAATGTCCCGCCTTTGGCGCGTTTAAGCAGGCGAGCGGTACTGTGATGGGCGCG
>NZ_JAWRXV010000506.1:0-304 GCF_046534875.1 Paraburkholderia sp. SIMBA_054
GGCTTCACGTCTTCCACGAAACCCGCGACTTCGAGCTGGCTGCGCATACCCACCGAATCAATAACCTGCCACTGCTCTGCGCTCGGCTCCGTTCCGACAACCACGACTGCAATCTTTTCACGTAGCGATGGCGGCAACGCGCTCACTGCGGCGATCACGTCCATCGTGCCCTTGTACCAGTCGAAGCCTGTCACGGTTCCGAGCACAAGTTTGTCGGCTTTCGATTCGCCGAGCAGCGACTTACGCGCCGCGGCGATCTCGACCGCGTCCGACGGCTTGAAGTCGTCGATGTCCACACCATTCT
>NZ_JAWRXV010000507.1:0-304 GCF_046534875.1 Paraburkholderia sp. SIMBA_054
AATGGCTCGAGGCAGACGGCTTCGGCGGCTTCGCGTCGGGGACCGTGGGCACCGAGCGCACGCGCCGCTATCACGCATTGCTGCTGGCGGCCACGCGCGCGCCAGGCGGGCGCGTCGTGCTGGTCAACGGCGCGGAAGCCTGGCTCGATGGTATTCTCGCCAACCGCCTGCCGAAAATCGGTCGCGTCAACCTCGCGCATCATCTGACCGAGAAGGGCGGAGTTCAGGCGGAATATGTGGTGTCGCGTCTCGATGATGGTACTTTTTATATGATTTCCACCCCACGTGCCGAACGCTGGAACTT
>NZ_JAWRXV010000508.1:0-304 GCF_046534875.1 Paraburkholderia sp. SIMBA_054
CCGGCGCGGGCACGATATAGCCGATGCCTTCAAGAAACGCACGATACGCGCCCAAGTTGCGCACCGGGCCCGGATTCGCGCGATGCCAGTTGTCGAGTTCCGTTTGCAGGCGATCGCGCTCGGCGAGCAGCGCGCGGTTTTTGGGCGCCAGCTCGTGCACGAGGGCGTCGAAACCCGACCAGAACGCGGCGCTGTCGATTCCGGTGCCGGGCAGGGCTTCGGTTTCGACGAACTGGTCGAGATTGGCGGCGACCTGCAAGCCGCCACGCGGGTTCATCTGAGTCATCGACTGCTCCATCTGTCT
>NZ_JAWRXV010000509.1:0-303 GCF_046534875.1 Paraburkholderia sp. SIMBA_054
TTCAGAAAATGGATTTCACAGTGCCTCGATGAAAGCCATCTGTAAATCTTGCGCCATTAGTCCCGGGACGCTCTATCACCATTTCATCTCCAAAGAAGCCTTGATTCAGGCGATTATCTTACAGGACCAGGAGAGGGCGCTGGCCCGTTTCCGGGAACCGATTGAAGGGATTCATTTCGTTGACTATATGGTCGAGTCCATTGTCTCTCTCACCCATGAAGCCTTTGGACAACGGGCGCTGGTGGTTGAAATTATGGCGGAAGGGATGCGTAACCCACAGGTCGCCGCCATGCTTAAAAATAA
>NZ_JAWRXV010000510.1:0-303 GCF_046534875.1 Paraburkholderia sp. SIMBA_054
TCCCTAGATGCTCGTATGCCCAAATTGCTTCTCTTTCTGATGAATACATTCCTTGGTTCAATACATCTTCGTAATCTAAGTCTAAAGAGAATTTTCCATTTGCATCTAATTTTAGAGTTAGATTTGTCCATTTTTCTGGATTAATTAATTCATACGCTTGTTGTAGCTCTTCAAATAAATCATGTAATTTTATTAAATACTCGTTATAGATTGATTCACTTACAGTATGATCTTCAGGTATATTATGTGAGTAACGATATTCATTTTCACCCATTAATTTATAATAAAAATTAATCTCTGCAG
>NZ_JAWRXV010000511.1:0-303 GCF_046534875.1 Paraburkholderia sp. SIMBA_054
CCGGCCGCGTCAGGTTCTCGGGCGCACCATCCGTGCACACCACCTCGTCCTCGATGCGCACGCCGCCATACGGCCTGAAGTGGTCCACCCGCGCCCAGTCGACGCTGCCGGCATGGCCGTTCTTCTTCACTTCGTCCAGCAGCATGTCGATGAAGTACACGCCCGGCTCGATCGTCACCACCATGCCCGGCTCCAGCACGCGGGTCATGCGCAGGTAGGGATGGCCGGCGGGACGCTCGATGCGGCCGCCGCGGTCGCTGGCGGCGAAGCCGCCGACGTCGTGTACCTGCAGGCCGATCAGGT
>NZ_JAWRXV010000512.1:0-303 GCF_046534875.1 Paraburkholderia sp. SIMBA_054
GGCCGAGCGCGTAGTTGCCGTTCATATCGCTCTCGATGTTCTGAAGATCCTGCGCCGTATTGACCAGCTTGTAGCCGGTGATCTGCGTAACCAGTCCACTGTAGTCGGGCGCCACCCACGCACTGTTCGCGAGCAGGGTGCCGGGCGAATAACTGCCGTTCATGTCATACAGCGCGCTCACCGTGCCGGTGCTTCGCGACCAGTCGATCGTGCCGTTGTTCGTAAGGCTGCCGCCATTGTTCACGCTCGCCGCGTCCGTGCGCAGTGTCAGCGCGCCGCTGCCCTGGTTGCTCAACGTGACGC